>JBHLME010000215.1:0-4660 GCA_048938445.1 Promethearchaeota archaeon
TTACATTATAGACTTGACAATTAAATATTTCTTCCGTCACCAGCATTTGAACCCACACATTCCCCGTAAAGTAGTCGTTTGTAGCTTTTTCTCCTTTGGGAAATATCACACTTTTATCTAAATCATTTGTTTTTTGCATTTTTAACATCTCTTTTTTAAAAGATTATTTGAATATTAATAAAATATTTTGTTATAGTTTATTACCTTAATTGAATACAAAATTTAATCAGTTAAATATAACTTAAAGAAATTGTAAACTTCAGATTACAAGGTGATTGGATAGTTACAAAACACTTTAAATTTAAAATGGATGGGTATTAATAATTTAAAGAATCCTAAATGTGAGCTTCACAAAATAATACCATTCATATAAAGAATTTTATAATTAATTTAAAAAATTTATATTTATATATTAAGATAAAAATAACCAAGAATTAAAGGAAATAAAAATGCAAATTAGTATTCAAGTAAATGGTAATACAACGATTTTTAAGCTCAATAACAGCCAAGCTGCCAAAGAACTCTATGAACAGTTGCCTTTAACGATTATTGTTGAAAATTACGGCAACAATGAAAAAATCTTTTATCCACCAAAAAAAATTAATACAACTGGTACACCTTTGGCAAATGCACAGTTTGGAACGCTTGCATATTATGCGCCATGGGGAGACGTGGTAATGTTTTATGATAGTTTTGGTTCTGCAAACGGTTTATATGAGCTGGGAAATGTCATATCAGGTGGTGAGCATATCAAAAAAATGTCAGGCACGATACAGATCAAGAAAATAACAAATGAAGATAAAAAATGAACTCTCAGTAAAGGGAAAAGTATTATGAAATTTATCAGATTCAAATATTTCCATATATTAATTTTACTTAGATCCTCTTGGTACTCTATTCCTTTTTTACCACTTATTCTAATGTGATGTTATGACTCTTATTTGATAAAAACGGCAATTGACCTTCCGAATAATGAATAATGATCATTATTAATCAGTTCTTTTCCTTTATCAATATAATTATCACGGCTCAATCCAGTATTAATTATTCTATTCCATGGACCAGGTTCTTGAAAATAAAATTTCACAATGTCCCAATACATATTGATCATTACATATATTTCATCATCATGAATATCTTGCTTCTCATTATGACCTTTTAAATGGAAAGCTAGGGTTCTTGTTGAAGGATTTAGGTCATAAGTTCCATTCGTTCCAAACCAGGAGATATCTTCTCTCCAAAAACGACTTCGACCAATTGTGGGATGTTTTTTTCTGAATGAAATGACTTTTTTAAAATAATCATGAATCTCTGAATAAGATACGAGTCTATCCCAATTCAACCATACATTATCATCATCAGTATTGTAAGGATTATTCAAGCCATTTTGTGTTTGACAAAATTCATCACCTGCTCGGAACATTGGAATACCATTTGATAACATTAGTAAGGTAATAAAATTCTTTACTTGTTTTTTACGTAATTCTTCATTACCATTGCAATCCCAAGATTGATCCTCATTGCGTGTATAGGCAGTGCAATCATACATCGTTAATCCGTCGTGAGATGCAACATAATTAATGCTTTGAAAGCCATGATTTGCATGGAATAAAGTGTCTGGAAATGCATCGTCACTTCCATATAACCTCTGCATTACCTTTCCAATAAGCGAATCGTCACCTTTAACAAATTTTTTCATTTCAACTCGATACTTGTCATTCCATTGCCTCCAACTAAGACCTGGAAAATTTTTTCCGAATACATAACTAAATCCAAAAATAATGGGGAAATATTCAGGACCCCATGGTTCAGCAATCAAGATAGCCTCCCTCAGCCAAGGATCGTTGCTTATTTCTGAAAAAATGGGAGTATTATAGTTGAGATTGCCTTTAGAATCACGTAAAAAAATTGATCCTATATCAAATCGAAATCCATCAACTTTCATTTCTTTAGCCCAATATCTAAGACTTTCGAGAATCATATTTCGAACGTGAGTATTTGCACAATGAAGTGTATTCCCTGTACCACTAAAATCAGAATAACTAAATGGGCTGAATTCATTTTCATATTCAACATCTGTAGTTAAATAATATGTACTATTATCGATCCCTTTATAGCTATAATGAGGACCACGATAATCTCCTTCTGTTGTATGATTGTAAACAACATCCATGATCACGGCAATACCCACTTTATGCAGTTCTTTAACCATAGTCTTGAATTCTCTTATGGAACCAATGATATTTTTATCGTATGAATAACCTTTATGAGGAGCAAAAAAGTTTAATGTCATGTATCCCCAATGGAACCCAATCTGAGAGGAATATTCCTGTGGATCATATTGCTGTACGGGTAAAAGTTCCACGGCAGTTACACCTAAATCTTTCAAGTATGGGATTTTCTTAATTAATCCTGCAAAAGTTCCATTTTTTCCATTTCCAACTTTAGAATTAGGATTATTTGTGAATTGTCTTACGTGTAATTCATAAATTACGAGTTCTGATGGTTCTATCTCCGGTTTTTGACTATTTTCCCAATCAAAATTATCAGAATCCGTACATATTACTCCCAAGGGACTTTTTCCATCGTTCTTGCCAAATTGACATGCTGCGGCCCTGCTAAAATTCTTTGGAAAAAATACCGAACGCGAAAATGGGTCCAATAAGGTTTTTTCAGGATCAAATGCGTGAGAATTATCATGAATGCCGCTTGCTTTTGGTCCGTCAATCCTATAAGCATAAAATTTCGCTTGTAAATTCTGGATTTCTTTTTTGAGTACAGTACAATGCCATACTCTTTGCGACTTATTTATGATTGAGTCTAGTTTTATTTTTTTACAGAGCATCACGTCCTTATCGTTCAACTCTTTATAAAGGAGTAATTCGACATTAGTAGCGTGTTTAGAATATAAAGCAAAATTATAACACTTTCCCTGGTCACTTACACCAAATGGAAAAGGAATCCCTTCTTTTTTTTGATAATCTTTCATATCCCATCCCTTTAACAATATATTCTTTTTAATTTAAAATCATTCCTTACAAGAGGAAATGAGTATCTCATCTTATTGCTATAAATTTTTAAAGTCCAGTAAGATGCTATTAAATGATCTAATGCAATATATTTTTCTAAGATCTTTTTTTCAGATAATTCCGAATTTATAAATTCAGGTGTAGGGTATTTACCTTGATTTAGACAATCCTTATTGTCAAATACATATACAAGCGTGTTAGGTTTGAATAAAATTGTAAAAATGTCTTTGTTTCTTTTTTGGAGGTCAAAAGAACATGATTCTAGATCAATATCTTTCATATGTCCTAGTAAACTTAAACTTGGCATGTAATAATACATAGATTTCAAGGATTTCACTGAAAACTAATTATTATTCAATTGATAATAAATAGTTGAAAGATAAATAAGAAAATGAAATTAAAAAGGTTTACTCACGTTAAAAGAATGAAAGAGAAATATATTAAAGACTGGGAACCCATCAAAGTAAAAAATTGGATATATTTTTAGAAAAAAACTAAGATATTCAAAAATAAGATTACTTCTTTTTCTTCTGATATTATAAGATTAACTGAAAATCCAGTTTTAGCAGATAAAAATAAAGTAAAACTTTTAAAAAATATTAGGACCCATTTTAATAAACTAAAACAATTAACTTACTATAAAATAAATATTGATGACGTAAAATTATAGATAAAGTTAGTTTCTAATTGTTATTTTAAGTCTTTTTTCTCTTTTCAATTACTTTCCTGATCTCATCAGCAAGAACCACCGAACTTGAGACAATTATTACAATAACCCAATCATTGATTGAAAGTGCAACAGTACCAAGAATTACTTGAAACATAGGTATGATAGTAACTAAAATCAACAAAAATACTGAAATTGCAAATCCAACGATAAAACTTCTATTGCTCCATATTTTTATTTTAAAGATTGATCTATCATTTGAACGACAATTAAGGGCATTAAATACTTGGAAGATCGCTAATGTTATAAATGCCATTGTTTGTGCGCGACTTAGATTTTGATCTGAATATCCGTATAAAAACATCCCAATTGTTCCTAAAGCCATAATCGCAGCAGTATATGATAGGTTAGTCATTAATTTTCTATTTAGTATTTTTTCATCCATATTGGGGGGTGGAAAATTCATAATTTCTTCTTCTTTTGGTTCTTTAGCTAGAGTTATGGTGAGTGACCCATCTGTTACAAGATTGATCCAAAGAATTAAAATTGCTGTAAAAATTAAAGGATGGTTTATTAAAAAAATCAATGAGATCAAAATTATTATAATTTCGCTTATATTTGTGGTAAGAAGAAATCTTACGATTTTTTTAATATTTTCAGAAACAACACGTCCCTCTTCAACGGCATTCACAATACTTGAGAAATTATCATCTACTAAAACTATATCTGCAGCCTCTTTAGTCACGTCCGTTCCGGTAATCCCCATAGCAATCCCCACATCAGCTTCTTTTAAAGCAGGAGCATCATTTACACCGTCTCCCGTCATAGCAACAATATGCCCTTTTTTTTGAAGAGAGCTAATAATTTGAAATTTATTAAGGGGTGATACTCTAGCGAAGATTGATGTATCTTCAACAGTTTCATCTAATTCCGATTCAGTCAAATGATCTAACTCTAATCCTGT
>JBHLME010000085.1:0-19331 GCA_048938445.1 Promethearchaeota archaeon
TAGGATCATTATCAATCTTATCATATAGAGAAAATCAAGATGATTAGGAAATTCGAAAATAGGAATGATAGTTAATGATCCAAGTACAACTGTGTCTGCCAAAATTCCCAACGCTACTAGAGGTGTCGCGAGGAGTAATAATGAGCTTCTGGTTTTTAATTCTCCTGTAGTATGAGATCTCATCTTAGTAAATCCAATAAACGTGATTATTGCCGTGATTATCACCAATATCCAAATGAAATAAAAGAATGGTACACCAAATCTAATCCAATCATCCCCTAATCCTGTATTAGCATCAATTTCTATTGCCACATTACTTTCTATATTGAAATATAAGAGGATGTAATATGCAATAAAAAGTATAACGTATAAACCATAAATTATTTTTTTACTTTTTTTTGTTCCGACTAATTCCCAAACGATATATATAATGGCAAAACATCCGAGGGGAATTGTTGAGTATGCAAAGAACGGCATGAGAAATATTACCCAAGGTAAAGTTGAACCTGCAAATTCAGTAGATAGAAATGATAACGTTATTCCCATCCACCCTAATCCGATTGCTGTAAAAAGGAGCATTCCACCTAGATAAGTCTTGTTGTTTTCTAGCGTTCGAAAATAATACAAACAAACTATTACGAAATACCATGCTGCACTTACTAGTAATAATGCGCTAATTCCGTTTAACCAGGATACGAAAATATTTGTCATTGTAGAACCTCTAAAATTGTAACATTTTTTTTATTTTTTATATTAGATGTATGAGTATTTAATAATTTTTTTATTAAAAACAAAAATGAATATTGATGAATTAAGATTCATTAAGGAAGATTACTTCTTTTTAAAATGCTATGATGCTTGATTCTTTAAATTTTCATCTATTTAAATGGTAAAATATTAAAAAATTCTAATTTTTCAAGTCATATATTACGAATTTCGAAATATTCGTTATAAAGATTCATAATTGCATGGATTTATATTATAGTTTTATTATGACCATATTGAAAAGAACATTTTTAAAAATTGTTCCACATGATTGTACCAAAAATCGGTAGCATCTTAAAATTTGACGGGATTAACTGGATAGTAGTCGGAGCGGGGGATAATTTCTTTAAATATAAAGCAGAAAAGGGTATTTTTTCGCTCGTAAATCTAGACTTAATGGATTGTTTAGTTGTATTAATTAAAGGGAATGATGTCATCATAACGGTTGATCCTACAATACCATCTGTAAAAGTCGATGATGAAGAACTTCTCATAGAATATGGAGATACAGGTACTTATTTATTATTGAAATATGAAAGAGAGAATAACTAGACTATTTTTCTAGAAAGAATGACTTTAAACAAATGGTTTAAATATCTATTATTCCTATTTTAAATATAACATAAAATATGATTTAAAAAAATGGCACCTGAAAATAATAGTTTCTGGCGTTGGCAGTGGCCTTGGCGTTGGCAATAACGCCCTTATCATTGGTTCAAATCATATTTTAATGCGCTCACTTTTCTACGCTTTTATTAAATTTTAAAACATTATTGTTATAGCTTTTAGATGTGCGTTATTAATATTGAATTCCAATAATTAAACGATACACATCAACAATGTGATGTAATAATAGAAAAAAATTATAAATGGAATGAAGAAAATGTTAAAGGAAAAATTAAAGAATGATAAAATTAATAATATAATTGCAAATCATAGGGAGAAAACACAATATATGAAAAAAGAACAGAATTCAGTTCGAAATTTTATATTTTCTGAGATGATAAGACTTATTAATAATAAAGACAAATTCATGTTAGGGCCTGAAAAAACTAAAGCTGCAAGTTTTATTGCAGATAATTATCTTGATGTATATAAATATCTTAATAATCTATTAAAAAATAATATTTTTGAGGGATTAGATTAAATGTCTGAAGAAATTATTGTAAAAGGATTAAAAAAAATAACAAATAGGAAAAACTTAACAGTTCAAGAAGCAGAAAGTATAATGAGAGAAATCATGTCTGGAAATGTAAACGACTCTCAATTAGGAGCCCTATTAACTGCATTAAGCATGAAAGGGGAGTCAATCGAGGAAATCACCGGTTTTGCTAGGATAATGAGGGAATTTTCAAACAGAATTAAACCAAATGTCCAAGGAGAATTATTAGACACGTGCGGAACGGGTGGAGATATAATTAAAACTTTTAATATCAGTACCTTATCAGCATTAGTAGTTGCAGGAGCAGGAATCCCCGTAGCAAAACATGGAAATAGAGCTGTTACTAGTAAATGTGGAAGTGCTGACATTTTGGAAGGATTGGGCGTTAAAATAGATTTACCCCCTGAAGATGTTAAAAAATGTATAGAACAAGTAGGAATAGGATTCATGTTTGCACCACTTTTTCATCCTGCAATGAAGTATGCGATGCCTACGAGAAGGGCATTAAAATTAAGAACTGTCTTCAACATTCTTGGGCCATTAACCAACCCAGCATCTGCACGTTGCCATACTTTGGGTGTATTTCAGAAGGATTTGGCTCCTGTGATGGCAAAAGTGTTAAATGGTTTAGAAGCAAAACACGTATATACAGTTCATAATTCATGTGGTATAGATGAAGTTGCCCCAGTAGGGATTAATTACATTACAGAGGTAATTAATGGCAATATCGAATCTTATGCGCTGACTAATGAGGATTTTGGTGTTCCAAATTGCGTGGTGGATGATATACTTTCAGGGAATTTAGACGATAATCTCAAAATCGCCATAGATATCCTAAAGAACAATAAAAAAGATGCTAAATATAATACTGTTTTGATGAATGCTTCACTTGCATTAAATTCCGTAAATAAGGCGAATAATTTTAAGGAAGGTATTGAAATAGCTAAAAATTCTATAGAATCAGGAAATGCATTTAAAAAACTTTTACAATTTATTGAAGTCTCGGGTGGAAATTCAGAAAAATTGAATAATTTACTATAATTAAAGAAATGGTTTTCATGGTTTCAAATAAAATAAAAGAAATAGTAGAAAAAAGAAGAAAGTCATTGGAAATCGATAAGAATTTAATAAATAGTTTAAATGATATTAATCTTAATAAAAATCGAACACCTTTAAGTGAAAAAATTAAAAATAATCTTGATATTTCTATAATTTCTGAAATTAAACCTTCTTCACCTACTCTGGGGGAAATTCGAAATGATATTGATGTAAAGAAGACTGCAATTGAAATGCAAGATGCAGGAGTAGTAGGTCTTAGTATTCTAACTGAACCAAATTATTTCAATGGTAGTTATGATAACCTCCGGTTAGCAGTTGAAAATACAAATCTGCCCTGTTTAATGAAAGATTTTGTCATTGACGAGATACAATTTAAAATCGCACGTCAAATAGGAGCCACAAATATATTATTAATAAATTCCATTGTGGATCTACCTAAATTTTATTCATTAAGTCAAAATTATGATCTTGAACCTCTTATAGAAATTCATGATGCAGAAGAAATAAAAGATATAAGAGGATTATTAGAAGTTGGTTTTAAACCAAAATTATTGGGTGTAAATAATAGAAACCTAAAGACCTTAGAAATTGATTTGAATACTTCAAGACAGATCATTCCAAAATTAAAGGAAGAATTTGGAGAAAAGCTACAAGTCGTTAGCGAAAGTGGTATAAATTCCAAGGATGAGATTACTTTCGTTCAACCTAGTGGTGCTGATGCTTTTTTAATTGGCTCTTCAATAATGAAATCAAATAATATCAAAGAAAAGATCTTGGAGTTGCGGGGGATAAAATAATGGAATACGTGAAGATATGTGGGTTAAAAAAACACGAGCATGTGCAACTTTGCATTAATAATGGTGCAGATGCCATTGGTTTCATCTATAATGTTCCTACATCTCCAAGAAACATGTTAAAACATGAAATAAAAGATTTGTTAGAACAAATTAAGAACAAGATATTAACAGTAATAGTTCTTAAACCATCTAACTTAGTTGAATTAGAAAAAACCATGAATGATTTCAATCCTTCC
The DNA here is from genome assembly GCA_048938445.1 of Promethearchaeota archaeon. Classification (GTDB taxonomy): domain Archaea; phylum Asgardarchaeota; class Lokiarchaeia; order Sigyniarchaeales; family SOKP01; genus FT1-020. The sequence goes on from JBHLME010000085.1 coordinate 4,020, forward strand.
TACTTCCAGATTCATTGTGATTTCAATCTTCAAGAGTTAAAGAAACTTGATCTCAAGGAGAGAAGAAAGCTAATTGTCGCATTAAAAGTAAATCATGAGAATAAAGAATCTATAATAAGACTAATCGAACAAAATCACGACCAGTTTTTCGCTTTCTTGATAGATAATAGTGAAGGACATGGGAATGTATTAAATATTGATTTTTTAGGGGATGTATTGAAAAAAACTAGTGGAACTAATTTAATTGTTGCTGGTGGAATCACCATAGAAAATATAGAAAATATTATGAAGGTTTTAAAACCGTTTGGAATTGATGTCAGCAGTTCCTTAGAATCTGAAAAAGGAGTTAAAGATTCTTCAAAAATAATAGAATTTTTAAATAAAGTTAGAGAAATAAGGAAAAAAATGAGAATGAATTAGAAATGGATTATATTGACAAATACCCTGATAAATTAGGAAAGTTTGGAGAATTTGGAGGCATGTTCGCTCCTGAAATTCTAATGCCCGCTCTTAACGAACTCACTGAAGCATATGAAAAATACATGAGTGATGAGAGTTTCATTGGGGAATTTACTCAAATTCTTGAAAATTATAGTGGAAGACCAACACCATTATATTTTGCTGAAAGATATAGTAAATATATTGGATGCAAGGTTTACTTAAAACGAGAAGATTTAAATCATGGGGGTGCCCATAAAATTAATAATGTCATGGGACAAGCACTTCTAGCTAAAAAGATGGGTAAAACGAAACTTGTTGCCGAAACTGGAGCAGGGCAGCATGGATTTGCTACTGCCATTGCTGGAGCTTATTTTGGCATGCCTACTAAAGTATTCATGGGGGAAATTGATATAAAACGTCAAGCTTACAATGTTTATAGAATGCAAATTCTTGGCGCAGAAGTGATTCCCGTTAAATCAGGATCTAGGACATTAAAAGACGCCGTAAATGATGGGCTTAGATATTGGATTGCTAACTTACATGACACACATTATTTGATGGGAAGCGTGGTTGGACCACATCCTTATCCCTTAATAGTGAGGGAATTTCAGAGAGTTATTGGTAAGGAATTAAAAGGACAAATATTAAAGTTAGAAAAAAGGCTCCCAAATGCAATAATTGCATGTATTGGGGGAGGAAGCAATGCAATTGGCGCTTTTTATGACTTTATTAATAATATAGATGTTCAATTGATCGGTGTGGAAGCGGCTGGAGAAGGTAAAGACACAGATAAGCACTCTATAGCATTGGGATTAGGTCGTAAAGGAGTGTTACATGGTGCAATGCAATTTCTCCTACAAAATGAATATGGTAATATCAGTGAAACTCATTCAATAAGTGCGGGTCTAGATTACCCCGGAGTAGGTCCAGAGCATTGTTATTTAAAAGAATTAAATCGATTGAGAGTTGGTGAAGCGACTGATCAAGAAACTTTAGAGGCATTTCAGAGATTATCTGAGTTAGAAGGAATAATTCCTGCACTGGAAAGTTCTCACGCTTTAGCATATTTAGAAAAAATTAAAAATGAGTTCAATAACAACGATATCGTTGTAATTAATCTTTCTGGATCAGGTTCAAAAGATCTTGATATAATTAAAGAACACGTGGAGTTTAAGATAAAATGAATAAATATGAAACAAAAGGTGAGAAAGAATAATGGAAACTGAATCAAACAGACTTATAAAATTATTTTCTGATGAGAATCGAAAAAATGAGAAGTTCTTCATGCCTTTCCTAGTTGCTGGAGATCCTAGTATAGATGAATTTAAGAATCTAGTAGAAAAAATTGAACCTTACGCTGATATACTTGAGATTGGAGTGCCCTTTAGTGACCCAATTGCGGATGGTCCAACAATACAGGAAGCTAACGTGAGAGCTTTCAGTGCTGGTATTAATACTTCAGTTGCCTTGGATGCGATCAGAGATATCCGTGCCAAAACAGAAAAACCAATCGTGATTCTAACATATTATAACATTTTAATTCAAGGAGCAGATACGATTGAAGAATCTCTTGATATTACTTTTAAGAGATTAAAAGTAAGCGGCGTTGATGGTATCGTTGTTGGAGATCTACCCGTAGAAGAAGCGGGATTAGCATTAACCGCATGTGAAAAGCACGATATATGCTTAATCTTTTTGATTGCCCCCTCTACAACACCAGATAGATTAACGAAAATATTAAAGGTAGCAAGAGGTTTTATTTATCTCATATCAGTCATGGGAGTTACAGGAACGCGAACCACGGTGGCTCAAATTACTAAAGATACGATAAATAAGATATTAGATAAAACTGAAAATATGATTCCCGTTTTAGTAGGTTTTGGGATTTCACAACCCGAGCATGCGAAAATGATTGTCGATGAGGGTGCTGATGGTGTCATAATAGGCTCCGCAATGGTTAAAATCATCAAAGAAAATTTGAGTGATTTTAAAAAAATGGAAACTGAAATGGTCGAGTTCGTTTCTAGTATAAAAAATGCTATAAAGAGGCCGATTTAATTTGACTGCTCAAGAACCAGATAGATTTTATTATCAAGATCAGAGATTAGATCTTGTTGGAATCAAAGGCAATGATCTAACTGTTCCTTTTGATTTTGGAATTGAAACTTATAGCCGTTCCACAAATTGTTGGAGAGGATATGTAATGCGATATAAAATTATTGGAAAACAATTAGTCTTGGATGGTTTTTGGTTTAATTCAAAAAACAACGATCTCCCTAAAATCAATGGGATAAAACCCAATAAACTAGAAAAACCTAAGCCAGAATCGGGAAATTGGATGCATCACTTATTTGAATTTGAATATAATGAACTAAATAAGAAAATACAATTCACTGGGAGCATCTGGTTAGCAAAAGATTTTATAGATTCTGAGTATGTTCACATGGGTTTTCAGAGTCCAACAGCATATAAAACTGTCTTAAAATTTGATTTTAAAGAGGGAGTAATTGTAAATGTAGAAGACAAATCTAAGGCTGTTGAAATCGCCAGAGAGAAAGGTGCTTGTAAGGAGCCTCAACCAAAATCAATGGATTCCAGAGATATTGAAGAGTGGATCATGAAACGCTTCTCGTTGGATATAGATTATTTTAAAAATCAAAGTAATGATGAAAAATGATTGAATATAATGGAATTAAAATAGAATTAACAGAAATCGACAATTATAGGGGTTTTAATCTTTCTAATAAAGGTTTAAAAAGCTTGAATGAAGTTTTAGGTTTAGAAGGTGAAATTGAAGTTGAATATCTTGATATTTCTTATAACGAGCTGACTTCCCTTTCTGATGTAATTTTCACCTTACCTAATTTAAAGGTACTTTATGCGAGAGAAAATAAAATATCTAACATTCCAGAATCGATAGGTAATATAAATTCTCTTGAATTTATCGAGTTGAGAGAAAATCGATTGAGAACTCTCCCAGAATCCATCGGAGAGCTTAGAAACCTAGATTCTCTCCTTTTGGACGGAAATCCCCTGGAAAATCTTCCAGAATCACTTGGAAATCTTATTTCGCTGGAAACTCTGGGATTATTTGATACGAAATTGGAATATTTTCCAGAATCGATGAAAAAATTACCTCAATTTCATTTAGATTTCAGTAATCCTTTTCTGACTAGATTTCCCCAGAGTATATTAAATATTAAAAACCTTATAGGGTTGAGTTTAGTGGAAAGTAATTTAGCATTTATTCCCGAAAATATTGATATCTTAAAGGACCTTAATTTTCTCAGCCTTAAGAATAATCAATTAAATTCATTACCCGAAACAATAGGAAATATAAGTTCACTATATTATCTAGAAATCGCAAAAAATAAGTTAACTTCATTACCAGAATCCATAGGTAACCTAACCTCACTTAAAATTCTTGATGTGATGGACAATGAACTTACAACCCTCCCAGTTTCAATTGGAAATCTCAAGTCTCTCAAAAGGTTATATTTGCATTCGAATAGGATCTCAAGCATTCCAAAATCTATCCTTAATCTTGATTCCCTGGAAGACTTGGAGTTAACCAATAATCCAATTATGAATGAGAAAAATAATCCAATTATTGAAAAATTAAAAGAAAGAAATGTATTAATTAATAACTAATTAAATTTGGAGAAAAAAAATGGAATTTGACATACATATTGAAAAAATTGGAGAGCTGGATGACATATTCGGCTTTTATAAGTATTTAGTAAAAAAATATGACTTGAAAAAGCATGCACTATTAGAATCAGCTTCAGAGAATACAAAAGAAACATTATATAGTTTTATTGCTCTGGATCCAGATTTCATGTTAGAAATTAATGAAGAAAAATTTAAAATCTACGATATCACTACTGCCAGAGGTGAAAATATCAAGGAGTATGTCGAATCTAAAGACCCTGCTGAGGAAAGACCCCATAATCCATTACCTTTTAAGGATAACGTGGACTATAACATGGTTGCTCTAGACACTCTTAGCCATCTCACGCCTTATTCGAACCTTCCTTTCACGGAATTATTTCCAAGAAATATATTTTATGGGGGAATGCTTGGCTATATTGGATATGATGTAGTGGCACCATATGTAGGATATAAATCCACAAGCGAGTTTCCCGATGTTCTCATGGCACTCTATACAAAAGTTTTAGTCTATTCTCATAGCTCGAATGCATTATTTATGATCGATAACAGCATTGATGACTATTCAAAAGATAAAGATATTCGTTATCAACTGAGCCTATTTAATAGAAATAATAAAAATAATGGAATGAAAGACATTCCTCTTGATATCGAAGAAGTAGATGAATCAAGTTTTAGATCTAATACTTCTAAATCCGCTCATGAACGGATGGTTGAGAAAACTAAAGAACATATTTATGCAGGTGATATAATACAAGCGGTTATTTCCCGAAGGCTATATACGGAGAGTAAAATAGACCCAATGCAGATATATGAGGTGTTAAGGACGCTTAATCCTTCCCAATACATGTATAATTTGAATTTTGATAAGATAAAAATCATTGGTAGCAGCCCAGAAGCATTGATTTCTAAGAATAAGGATGTTCTAAATACAGTTCCAATTGCAGGAACCATACGACGAGGGAAGACTGCCGAAGAAGATTTTAAATTGGAACAAGAATTACTTAGCGATCCCAAGGAACAAGCGGAACACATCATGTTGGTCGATTTAGCGAGAAATGATCTTGCTAAAGTCTCATATCCTGGCTCTGTTGAGACTTATGAACTCATGGTAGTTCAAAAATATCAAAAAGTCCAGCATATAGTAAGTAAAGTGAGAAGCAGAACTCCTTTAGATGGATATCAGGTGTTAAAAAGCGTTTTTCCTGCCGGAACTCTGTCTGGAGCACCTAAAAAACGCGCAATGGAAATAATTCAGGATTTAGAAACAGAAAGTCGTGGTCCTTATGGCGGAGGCGTTGGATATTTTTCATTTAATGGAGACATGGCTTTTGCCATCGCAATAAGAACTTTATTTGGAAGGAATGGTAATTATTATGCTCAAGCGGGAGGAGGAATAGTTGCTGATAGCCAGCCCCACGAGGAATATATAGAAACTTATAACAAATTATATAGCGTCTTAAAATCAATCAAAATTGCAGAGGCGAGAGAAAAATGAAAATCCTATTTATCAATAATTATGACAGTTTTGTCTATAATCTTGTTAATTACATCTGCCAATTACAACCTGATGCGGAAATTATTGTCGAAGATAACCATATTGCTGTGGATAAAGTTAAAGAAATGAATGTTGACAAGATAATTATTTCTCCCGGTCCAGGACATCCAAAATATGACACGGGTACAGTGATTCCAATAATCAAGGAGTTCTACTCAAAAGTTCCCATATTAGGTATCTGTTTAGGTCATCAAGCGATCGTGGAAGCCATTGGTGAAGATGAACAAGTTGAATACGTTAGTCGTGCTAAAGTAGGGCCCATGCATGGAAAGGAATCTAAGATATTTCATGATCAGGAAACTATATTTAAGGACATTCCTAATCCATTACAAGTGATAAGATATCATTCATTAGCAGCGAAAGGTGATATTCTTCCTAAAGATCTTAAAATAACTGCAACTGCAGATGATGGTACGATAATGGCCATACGCCATAAAAAATTTCCTATTGAAGGTGTTCAATTTCACCCAGAATCTATAAAAATGAAACCTGATGGAATGAAGATATTGAAGAATTTCTTAGAATTATAGGAATTAAAGCAATGAAAGATAAAATCAACTTGGATAAAGTTGCATTAATCGGGAGGAGATTTAAAGAATATTATAAGATCTTCAGATTGAGTGATTTTAATTCAAATTATATCAAGATCTTAGATGTAGGTTCTGGAGTCAGCTCATTTTGTGCTGAAGCACAAAAGTTTGGAATGAATGTAACAGCAATAGATCCTATTTATGAATATGATGCTCATCAACTTGAAGAAAAGTGTGCAAAGGATTTAGACTTAGTAATTAAGGAGCTTAATGGCGTTGAGCACTTATATATTTGGAATATATTCAAGACTAAAGAAGATTTGAAGGATCAACGAAAAGAAGCTTATAAAATATTTATTCACCACTACAAAAATAATAGAAAAAAGTTCTATATATCTGAAACCTTGCCAAAAACTTCATTTGAAAACAAACAATTCGATGTTATAATATCATCTCATCTTTTATTTCTTTACGACCACTTGTTTGACTACTCGTTTCATGAAGATGCAATCAAGGAGATGTTAAGGATAGCTTCAAGAGAAATCCGGTTATTTCCTCTCGTCAATCTATATGGTAAGAGCTCCAGGCGTCTTGATGGTATCTTAGAATATTTAGATCTCAATGATATTGAATGGTTTATTGAAAAAGTTGATTATGAATTCATTCGAGGTGGAAATGAAATGATGAGGATTATAAAAAATAGTGTATAAAAATTGGCTGATTCTAAATCTTATTTAGTGTTTTTTTTACCTCTTCAATTGACATCTGTGTTTTCTCAGCTATTTCCTCTTCATTAAGACCTGCTTTCGCTAATCTCAAAATAACTTGATATATTGGTTCAGCTACTTCAATAATATAGCCATCAGGATCAAAAAATCTAAAATTTCGCTGTCCCCAGGATTCCTCATTTAATCCGTGAATCAGGTCTATTGATTTATCAATTAATTTTTTCCAGATCTCTTCTAAATTAGTTGTTTCAAAGTACAATTCAAGAGATTTAGGTTTAATTGAAGGAAATCTTTTCTCAGAGTTAAAAATAATTTTTTCAGCGGTTTTTGTTTGCCAAATAGAAATAGAATCTTTAAAGACTATGTTTTCTCCAAAATCATTTTCAATTTCCAAGGAAAGTGTATCTTGGTAAAATTTCTTAGAAACTGAGATGTCTTTCACCATTAGAACTGGCATTTGAAAATTGATTGTTATCATAATCTTTGAAAGGGTAGTATGGTATTTAAACAGTAAACCATCCTAATATTATTAATGTTTCAGACTTTCATCTTTAAAATACAAATTCACAGATTATTCTCCCAGTGTCCTATATGCGGAGATTAATCTCTAACTTTAGAGAAAGTAATAAACTTCTTTTTGTCTTTTTTACACATATATTCAATACTATCTCTACCTCCTTGTGCCGCACCAGATACACCTGTATTCCCTACCCATTGACCAATCATGAAAAAGTTTTTAAGCTTGGGCAATGTTCTCGATATTTTTACAGAAAAGGGATTAGCCCAGCCCATATAGGAGCCTTTCCAGTTATTTGTATAGCGAACAATCGTCAAAGGGGTTGCTATATCGATAACTTCGATTTTATCTTTTATGCCAGGTATAATCTTCTCAAGTTGAGAAATAACAGCTCTTTCCACTTTTTTTTTTTCTTGTTGATAACTTACTCTATCATGATAAAATTTTTCCCAATTTTCATAATTGCAACTAAAACCAACAACGAGGGTAGTTTTACCTTTAGGAGAGAATGTTGGATCAAAAGCATAATTTTTAAGGCTAAAGAATCTATGTTTTTTTCCAGCTATTTCAATTGGTTCGTCAAGTTTATAAAAATTATAAATTGAGTTATTAAGATTGGAATTCCTTGATAAGTCCATATCTACACCAATTGATACCTGTAAATAAGTAGGGAAAGTAGGTTGATTTTCGTAACAATCTTTAATTTTTTTATTAATAAATTTACCATCTAACATTTTGAAGATAGTGCTATAGCCGTCTGCTGCTGAAATAACTATATCTGCTTTAATTTCTTTACCATTCTCTAATCTTACACCCACAGCTTCATTATTTTTCACTAAAATCTTTTCAATTTTTGAATTATAATGAATTCTACCACCTAATTTAATATAATTCTGTTCTATACTCTTAGAGAAATTCAGAGAACCTCCTTCTGGGAATCCACAACCTTGAGTTGCAATCATGAAAGGAATACCAAAAAACTGATCAAATTCAGTATCTGCCATTAGAGCTATTATAGCTTGCCTTAGAATAGGATTATTAAACTTAGCTGCAAATTTATCTATCTTCATTCTCGCATATTTTATAAAGAATTTCATAAAGGGAATGAAACTCTTTACTATTTTAAGCTTATCAATTACACCAGATAGTTCTTTAGCTTTTGTTAAAGGCATATTAAATAGTGAATATGCTTTTCTTATAGTATATACTAACTCGTCTATCATTTCACTATCTTCCGGAGCTATCTCTTTTAAATGTTTAGCTAATTTGTCAGGATCACAATAAAAATTAACAACCTGCCCATTTGAGAATAATCTTACAGAAACATCTTTATAATAGATTTTCTTATCTTGAATAACACCTAATTCTTGCCAAATACTATGGAATGGTGAATTGGGAGAAGTCCCTTCCAGCCAATGTATGCAAACATCAAAGGTATATCCCTCTCTTTTCCATGCAGTGCAGAGACCTCCAGGAAGAGTATGCATTTCAAAAATATCAACATCATATCCATTTATTCTCGCATAGCAACCAGCTGATAGCCCGGCAATACCACCACCAATTATAACTATTTTTTTCATTAATATCTTGCTCCCTCTTGGGTGAATTTATTTTATTATAATTTTATCATTAAAGATCTAATTCATATTACTTTCATATTAGAAAATAGAAAGAAGTCATTAATAAAAAAAATGGAGTCCAATGACTAATAAAAATTGTTGGATCTATATAGTGAAAAATAAAACCATTATACTTTTTTTAGTTATTTTTTTGATTAATTTATAGTAAGTTTCTTGATCTGGATAGAAATCAAGAGAAAGAATGACAACTTATTATAAAAAAATCGATGATGAATTCTATGGCTAGTTTAAAGTATTATATTAAAGTAAATATGATATAACAATATATTAATGTGGATCTTTTTTAACAAAAAATCTTTAGTGTATTAAAGAATTTCGAGCATTACTTGAATGAATTTTAATAATCCTTTCGCTGAAAAAGGTTTGGGTAAAAATGCATCTGCTCCTAATTTTCGACCTTTTTGAACATCTTCATTATTATTACAAATTGTAAAAAGTACGACAGGAGTATCTTTATATTTATTTGTAGTTTTTAATTCTTTTAAAGTGTCATGACCATTCAATACAGGCATCCTGACATCAAGAAGTATGAGGTCAATCTTATCATGCATTATTTCCATGGTCTCTAATAATTCCTTCCCATTACTACAAGTTACTGTGTTATATCCTCCCAAAATTAGGATTTTTTCAGCAAGATAAACAACATCACTTTCGTCATCACAAATCAAGATTGTCTGACATTCGTTGAGAACATTCTTAGATTGTTCTTGAACAAATTTCAATAACTTTTTACCAGAAAAAGGTCTCATTAGATATCCATCCGCGCCTAACTCTCGACCTTTTTTAATATCTTCATTAAAGTCTTTAACAGTGAATAAGATTACAAGGATGTTCTTGAATTTCTCATTACTTTTAATTTCACGCAATATATCATAACCACTTTTTCCGGGCATCATGATGTCGAGTAAAACTAAACCAATTTCCTCGTGTTTTTCTTCAATTATTTTTAACGCTTCCTTTCCATTAATACAAGTAATTGTCTTAAATTTGCTTAAATTTAAAAATTTCTCAGTTAAATTAACAATATCAGGATCATCATCCACAATTAGGATTGATTTCTTCATAATACTACTTTCATTATCCTGTTTTATCATTTCAAACCAAAACCCTTAATATTTCAAGAGTATACGTTAATTTTAATTAAATATATATTATATGTCTTTTATCCCATTAAAAATTATGTGGTATAATTACATATAAAGATATTTTGATTTTTAAAGTCATTTTATCATAACGATAACTTGTACCATGTTAAAACAAATAATCATAGGTTACTCGGTATTGATGTTATTCCAATAATCAAGGAATTCTGCTCAAAAGTTCCCATATTAGGGATTTATTTGGATCATCAAGCGATTGTGGAAACATTCGGTGAAGATGAGCAAGTAGAACATATTGGTCGTGCTAAAGTAAGTCCCATACATAGAAAGCAATCTAAGATATTCCTTAATCAGGAAACCATATTTAAGGATATACCAAAACCATTACAATTCATAAGATATCATTCCTTTGCTGCCAAGTCTGATATTCTGCCTCAATATCTAAAGATCAGCGCTACAGCAGATGATGGAGTGATAATGGGAGTGCGTCATAAGCATTATCCCGTTGAAGTACTTCAATACCACCCCGAATCCATTAAGATGAAACCACATGGAATGATAATATTAAAAAGTTTCTAGGATTTATAAATTCAACGCTTTTTCAGCTATAATCGTTTGGTTCTTGTTGAAATACCTCTAATAAAATGGGACATATCCAAAAATAGCTAACACTACAAGATAGCATGTAATTCCTAGCATTAGAATCCAGAGAGTATTGTTGAAAAGTACATGAGGTACTTTTTTCTTGTATTGTTTAACTTTTTCTACTCCAAATGTTTTTTCAAGGTTTAACACAGATTCAATCCATCCACTTAACCAATGAGAATAATAGAATATGGGCGTAAAAACTAGGCTATATACTGCTCCGAGGATTAAAGCCATTCCAATATATATTAACAACAAACAAGTGTATATCGGATTCCTAACTTTCCCCCAATAACTGGTATCTATAATCTCTTTTGATTCAAAGTGTTGAAAACTTATAATCTTTAAAACCTTGTATGCTGCTATTATTAAAATAACACTTCCTAAAATTGTAAATCCAAATCCAATTATGCTTAAAATTAATCCTGGAAAGATACCAATATTAATGAATGGTTCAATAAGCATCTGGTTAGAGGGGGTTAAAAACATCCCAAGAGAGCCATATATTCTAGGTTGGATCGTAAAATGAATTGCAAAAACTAGAAATATACCAAAAACTGCTCCCATATTATTGATTATTTTAAAAAAAAGTAAATGTTTTTTAGGATTTCGTTGATGATATATGATAATAATACTATATATACCAATAAATGAGAAATATAAGAACAACCAAGCAATTGGATTGAATAAAAGGTTTAAAAACATATCCAGGAGTAAATTCATAATAAATACCAAAAAAATATAATTTTTTTGTTACTAGTATATGCAATTGTGAGAATTTATTTATTATATAATAATTTTAAATTTGATATTATGAGATGTAAATGAAAGATAGAATAAATCTTGATAAAGCTGCATTGATTGGTAGGACATTCGAAGAATATTATAAGATCTTCAGATTAAGCGTTTTTAATTCAAATCAAATTAAAATCTTGGATGTAGGGTCAGGTGTTAGTTCTTTTTGTGCAGAAGCGTGTGAAAAAGGAATGAATGTAATTGCAATGGACCCTATCTATAACTTCGACCCTATTGAGCTACAGATGAAATGTGAAATGGATTTAGAGCACGTTATTAACGAACTTGATGGCGTTGAACATTTATATATCTGGGATATTTTTCACGATAAAAATGATTTGAAAGAACAAAGAGAAAGAGCATATAAAACCTTTCTCAAGCATTATCAACACCATAAAGGGGAACGATATATTGCTGAAAAGATGCCAAAAACATCATTTAGGAATGCACAATTTGATGCCATCATCTCATCTCATTTATTTTTCTTGTACGATCATATTTTTGACTATCGATTTTATGAAGATGCGATTAAGGAAATGCTCAGGATTGTTTTAAAGGAAATTCGCATATTTCCTCTTGTCAGTCTAAATGGTAAGAGATCCAAATATTTTGATAATTTTTTGGAATACCTTAACCTTCAGAATGTTAAGATTTCAATTGAAAAGGTTGATTATGAATTCATTCGAGGAGGAAATGAGTTTTTAAGGATTAAAAAAATGAAATAGTTTTTATACAATTACTTTAAAAGAATCTAAATATCAGACAAATAAATTAATTGATTTTTGTTTTCTGAACTATTATCAGGTTTAGGACCGCAGTAAAGACCATTGTAAAAATCGAAGTAAGGAACATCGACCAATAAATATCTAGATTAACGGTCTGGAAAAATGGTTCTATCAAAAATTCCAAAGAAAGTCCTAAATAAGCTATGGTAGGTAAAACCCAAAACAACTTTTTTTCACCTATCTCTTCATTTTCTTGGAATTTATAAAGATATAACGCATAAACTTGGTATATTAGATATACGGTAAGGTACCATCCAAAATAATTTGATATGGGAACACCCCAATAGTTACCACCATCTTCCCAAACCCAAGCATGATCGACATTCGCTCTTATTGGGTCAAAACAAAAGTCCCACATTGTCATAATAAAACCGGCGATAAAAGGGATAATAAATAAATTCTTTTTTTCAATACCTTTTCCAAAACTACCTAAAAAAGTTGAACTAATGGTCCATGCTAAATATCCAGTCATAAAATATGCTGGCATTATTAACAATGGAACAAGCCATAGTTTGGGTCCCAGCACATCGGTATAATAATAATTACCAAAAGGAAAACCTGTTAAAATGCTGAGAGTTTCGGTTGTCCATGAAATTATAAATGTAATAATAAAAAAGATTATCATATTTTTTCCTCCATATCGCAGCACTCCATGAATTATAATAAATATAAGTGGAATAAAACCCATTATAACTCCGATTATTCCTAAGTTATAAAAACCTATAAAAGGGTAAATTTCCGCAGATACTAGATACATAATTAGGATGATGATCAATAAAACTTCCGTTCTTTTTAAGTTAATAATAATTTTCATTTCTAATCATTTTCCTCGTATATTGTATAGTATTTGAATATGATTACTACTTCTTTTAAAATGATTTGTATCTATTTTTTCTTATTAAGTTGTTCTTTAACTCTAAATTCTACAATTCTTTCCACTAAATCAAAAGGAATAGTTTTATTTAGTGGAAATTGAACAGAACCTTTTGCTGATTTATATTGGGATAATTCTTTCTTGAAATTTTCGATACCTGAGGGGGTTGGATAAAATCCAATATGTTTTTCATAAGCCGCGAAATGGACTAAGTTTTTACCATTTAACTTAAAGGTAGGAATTTGATAACTAATTACTTCTTGCGCTTCTGGGGCAATATTTCGAATAATTTTTCTGATTTTTTTTAGGATATTTTGAGTTTTTTCTGGGAAAGATTCAATATATTCATCAATATTATCAAATTTCTTTTTTTCAGACATATAAGTCATCTAAATTTAGTATTGGTTTTGAAGTGCTTTTTAAAAGTCTTAAGGATCAAAATCTTCTTTTATTTTATTTATTGCTGTTTGCTATTATAGCATCAATTATTTTTTGCTGGATCTCACGAGGTAAACTATGACCCATTCCATCTAGAATCAATAATTCTGCTCCAGGTATACCAGAAGCAATATCCTTCCCCGCATCAACAAGATAAAAAGGATCTTCACTGCCATGGATTACAATCGTAGGCGCCGTTATAGCAGAAATGAATGGTTTAATATTACCAGGAACCGCCATGGCTGCTAATTGGCGAGCTATTCCTTCGGGATAATAGCACCTATCATATTCTCTTGTTCGATATGTTCTTGATTGATCCTCATCAAACGGAAACTTACCATTAATTAAACTATCGCGCTTGACCATTTCTTCAATATATGCTTCCCGCTCAGATGGCACTGGTGCAAAGAATTGCATCAAAATTTCAGGTTTGGATGGGGGTAATTCAGGATTTCCCGTGGTGCTCATTATTACTTCAAGAGAGATAACACGAGAAGGATGTCTATATGCGATGATTTGCGCGATCATTCCGCCCATCGAAGCTCCACAAATGTGTGCTTTATCAATATTCAATGTGTCTAAAATTCCAATAGCATCATCCGCCATATCTTCTAATGTGTATGGTAGCGTAGGTTTCTCTCCACGAGTATAAGCATTACTAATCTCCATCATATCGGGAATACCTGCATCGTCAAACTTAGTTGAGAATCCCACATCTCGATTATCGAACCTGATAACGAAGAAACCATTTTCGGAAAATTTTTCACAAATCTCATTTGACCAAGCAAGGAGCTGACTTCCTAATCCTGCTATCAGTAGTAAGGGTTTTGAACTTGGATCACCAAATGTCTGATATTCAATAAATACATTATTCACATTTGCTTTCGGCATATTTTAGTTTACCTATTATTATTCTATTGTATATATAAAGAAATACTCAATAAATAAAATTACCCTTCTTTTTCTATTTTATCCTCAATGAGATTGTATTTCCGTGTGCCCAATCCTAGTTCTTTAGCAATTTTCATTTGAAGTTCCCAATGTTTAAAATTTTTTGCGTTGAGGTTATTTTCATATTTCCCAGTATCAGGATCAAACCGAGGGGTATAAGAAAAGCATTCATTTTCATTTATCTCTAATAATTTAATATCTCCAAGAGCAGAATGTGGATTCATTGAGTATTTATAAACTAAATCTACACATGCTTGGTCTAAGGCGACGGGATCTTGTGAGGAAAGGAATCTAAGATAATTCATGATCAGGAAACTATATTTAAGGACATCCCTAATCTATTGCAAGTCATAAGAGATCATTCATTAGCAGCGAAAGGAGATACTCTCTCTCAAGACCTTAAAATTACTGCGACTACGGATGATGGTACGATAATGGCCGTGTGTCATAAACAATATCCCATTGAAGGTGTTCAATTCCATCCAGAATCTATTAAAATGAAGTTCCACGGCATTCAAATCTTAAAAAATTTCTTAGAGCTTTACTTTTAATCTAAAAAAAAATAAAAAAAAGATTAAATAGGATTAGTGTCTTGATCATCTGCAAAGAGAAATACCTCATCGATTTTAGAGTTTAATGCT
>JBHLME010000086.1:0-19105 GCA_048938445.1 Promethearchaeota archaeon
TGTTGCTAAAGAAGCTTTAGAGAATATGAGTGTAAAACCAAAATTAGCGATATTGGTTATAGACGCCCTTTCACGTATGCGTCATAATTATGCGGAAGTTTTAAAAGGCGTAAGGGAAGAACTTGGAAAAGAAGTAACATTAATTGGAAGTACTGTTAACGGAGTTACAGTAAACGATCGATATGCTTTAAGAAGTGTTGCTATAATGTTACTCGGAGGGGATATATCCCTCGATTCAACCTTTAATTATCCTAAATCTAGATTAGAATACGAGAGTATTGCAGAAAAAGTATATCAAAGTAGTCTTAGCTTAGAACCAAATGATCAGCGTTTTATGTTATTATTTCAAGATGGAATTAAATTCCCACCCGAAGTTGTAGCTAAACAACAAGCTTTGAATGGTCGAGCGGCAGTTTTATTTGCAGGGTTAATAAAAAGGATATTTAAAAAACAGTTTGAAGAATTTAAAGAAAAAGGTCTGGGTTACTCTTCCACCCAAGAATTTCTCGAAGCTTTATATGCTAAAGGATGGGATAAAACAGTTATTGGAAATCTTGCCACTAACACACGTAATTGGGATTCGGTTGAATTTTTTAATGATGAAATAGGTGATGATAATATTATCGGAGCATTATTGTCTCCACAAGGCTCTTCAAAGTTTGGATTTGGATATGGTGCAGGAGCAGAACCTACAGGAATAAAATGCGTGCCTACTAAAAATATTGGAAATTTCATCTTAAAAATTGATGGAAAACCTGCTCTACAAGGCTTCTGTGATGCTGCTGGGATACAGAAAGATGCATTAAGGGAATTAAAACCCTATGATTATATAAACAGTTATATAGTTTTAGGTACTAAAGAGACGGCTGGAGACAAAGATATTATACATCTTGTCGCTACAATTACCAACCCAGAGCTTGAAAACTTTCTTATGACTGGATTTCTTTTTGATAGAGTTCCCGAAGAATTTGAAATATTTCGAAGTGATATGAAAGTAATGCATAAAACTGCTGAACTGACTGTGAATCAAGCTCTAGAAAACATAGATAATCCACGATTTCTACTCGGATTTGATTGCGCACTTCGGTCCTTTTCATATGGGGATAATCTTCCAAGGATTATAGAAACGATTGATAATGCAATAGGTAAGGATATCCCTCGAATGATTATTGGATCTGGGGGTGAAATATTCGGAACAAAGGATATAGATTATTATTGGAATAATTTAACATTTCTGACCTTAGTAGGCGGGGATTAAATCAATTTTATCAAATTTTATGAGCAGTAATTCAAAATATCATGAATTTTCTCATCGAATATTAACTAATTTTTTTTTTTTTCAATGTAATTAAACTAATTACATTGTTTTTTTTTTAATTTATATTTATAAGATTTTAGTTTAAAAAAAGTCCTACGCTTATGTACGGATAATTTACATAAACAATAAATTAATAAATAGAAATTAGTATAAGATATTTAACATGTTAATTGACAATTTCATAGAAAAAGGGAAAAAATATTTATATACAGATGATCAAAAGAAAGTACAAAAAGAGCGTTTTAAAGCGGTAATAGAAACTACAAAACATCAAATTGAAAAATGTGGTCTCTATCGTCAGCTTTGTAAGCAAAAAAATTTTGATCCTCGTAGAGACTTAAAATCAGTAGACGATATAAAGAATATACCGTACCTTACTTCAGCAAACTATAAAGGAAAAACGGGAACACCTAAGAAATTTTTATGTGTACCTGAGAGTGAAATTCAAGTCTGGCAGTCTTCAAGTGGGACATCTGGAGATCCATCTTTAATAGGTAAAGATAAAATTAACCTTCAAAGATATCTAAAAGTACTTAATTTTAGTTATGCAGAGGTTTTGAATTTAGCCCATTTTGATTGGACCCTATTTTTCACCCCTCGACCTCAAAAGCTTTACACGATAGAAGATAAAATAACTGACCCCATTCGTAGCATGCTTTATGTGATGATTCTTACAAACAAGGCACCTTTGGAAAATAGAA
Organism: Promethearchaeota archaeon; assembly: GCA_048938445.1. Classification (GTDB taxonomy): domain Archaea; phylum Asgardarchaeota; class Lokiarchaeia; order Sigyniarchaeales; family SOKP01; genus FT1-020. The sequence goes on from JBHLME010000086.1 coordinate 2,020, forward strand.
TTTATGCTCTAAAAATGGCTGATGAAGAATCAATGAAAAAAGGAAAACTCTTTGATATTGATAGCGAAGGAACACTTAGTTTTTTAAACGCAAATCCTTCAGAAAAAGGTAAAGGATGGATAAGTGGTTCTATTCCTTTATTGTATTCATTTTTCTCGGAAATATATAAAAAAACGGGACAAACATTTGAATGTGGTGAAGATTCAGTTGTAGTAGTTGGTGGAGGATGGAAGTCTTTTTCTGGTGAACAGGTCCCACCAGAGAAATTCCGAGATACATTATCTAAATCACTAGGAATACCGCAGAAAAATATCCGAGATTCATATAATTTCTCTGAAACGGATTGTATGAATCCAGAATGTGAATATCATAATAAACATGTTCTACCATGGCAAGATATTATTATTAGGGATGTTGAAACCCTAGAGCCAGTAGAAATGGGGGAAACTGGATTAGTAAATGTAATCAATCCTATAGCTTATAGTTATGCGGGCGTGTCGATACTTCAAGACGATATTGCTAAAATTACAATGGAAGATAATTGTTCATGTGGTAGAAGAGGCAAAATTATTGAAATCATTGGCAGAGCTCAAGGTGCAGAAGGAAAGGGATGCGGAGTCCAATTAGCTGGAGAAACTGATAATAATTAAATTGTAAATCAGAATTATTGAAAGATTTTTTTATTTTTAAATATTTTTTTTACTTTATTGAATAATTATATGATGGGGATTATGAAAAAAAAAATAACAATTCCAGCTTTTATTTTTAAACCTGTATACTCAGAAAAGATTACTACAGAAGTATATAAACGTCAAGATGATGTATTAGAAATTGAATTTCCTGTTTTTGACAAGAAAGTAGTGCTAAAAACTGCAGAAAGCCTCTCATTGAAGAAACGAAGAGCTCATGATAGAGATATAGATGATGTTATAGAGGTTATTGATCAAGTGGGTGCTTTATGGAGTGATCCAAATTATGAGTTTCGTAAAGAAGCTTTAGAAGTTCTTCCTATAACTTCAGGACAATCAAAGGTACTGTGTGAGATAGAACTTACAAATATGCTTTCCTTACTGAATAAAAAATCCATCGAAAATGAATTATTAGGACAAATTGGAGGAAAACAATATTTAGAGGAATGGATTCCCAAAAATGACGTAAGAATTCATGCCCAACCAAGAGGTGTTATATTACATAACCTTGCTGGTAATGCCTTCCTAATTGGTGTAATGTCTCTTAGTTATGGGTTAATTACTAAAAATGTTAATTTACTGAAGCTCCCTCATGAAGAACCATATGTCCCAATAAAATTTTGTGAGTCCATGGCAGACATAGATAAAAAAATCGCAAAAGAAATAGCAGCGCTTTATTGGCAAGGGAGTAGAGGAGATATCTTTAATGAATTGTTTAATTCTGGAAATGTAAATTGTGTTGTAGCATGGGGAGGAATCGACTCTATTGAGGATATTAGGAGAAGAGCATATCGGTATGGTATTAAAATAATTGATAATGGTCCCAAATTATCATTCTGTGTCGTTTCTGAGGATTTATTTAAAGATGTGAAAAATATGGAGGAAATAGCAAATAAAGTTGCAATAGATGTAGTATGCTGGAATCAAAAAGCTTGTTTAAGCCCAAGAGTAATTTATATTGTAGATAATCCTCAAAAATCTGCCATTTTTCATAATAATGGAGAATCAATATCAGATATGGATTTGGACTTATTAAATAATAAAAATAAAGAAAATAATGTTTTCGATGTTATGGATAAAAAATTTAACGGTACTGAATTGGATGATCTTGATGTTGGTAAACTCATGAAGCGTTCTATAAAGTTACTTAAAAATGAATATTCCGAATTATCACCATTTGGATTCGCAAAAATGTTAGCGAAAGGTTTGAAAAATACAGATCTAACTCTTCCACGTACACACCTCACTCAAGCTGATGGAATGGAAATGGAAAAAAAACGTGAATATTTCTTTATGAACTATGTCACTAAGAAGCGTGCAACTATTATCTACCCACCTAAAAATAAATTAAATTGGACTGTAGTTTATTTGCGTGATTTACCAACAATGATGGAAATAGATAAGTGTCAAGATCGATTTGTTATTGTCTCTAGAATTTCTAGCATTCAGGATCTAATTTATTCTATGAGAAAAGAAAAGCTACAGAAGTATCTCCAAACCATCTCCATCTATGGTGCCGATGATTTTGTCAAGAATGTTGCCGAAGAGTTTTCATTATTGGGAGCATTTAGATTTCCGCATATCGGTGAGCATAATAGTAGTGTAATAGGAGTGCCATGGGATGGGGAATATATTCTCCAGGATTTGATAAAATGGGTATATATCGAGTTTTTAGAGCAAAAAGAAAAGAAAAATGAAAAAGAAAAATTCTCGCTTTTTGGAGATCTTAAAATACCCAATAAAGTTTAATACAAGATGAATCTTTTTATTTTCACAATAGCAATATATCCAATTTCTTCTTTATAGTGAAAAGATTTCCATCTTTTTGATAAATAATTATAACTTTTATATTACTTGATATAGGATTTGATTCTTTTTCATAATATTTCTTGAACCACCAAGTAAAAACAAGTTGATCATTAGGTTCCATAACGTCCGGGATATCAACATCATTCTTCTCAATTATTTCTTCAATTAGGAGGTTTTTAGGATAATCTTTTATAATTTTTAAGTTCGAGATTTGTTTTCCAGAAATATTTTTTATTTGAACGGATAGATTTATCTTATATTCATTTTCTTGAGGTCTTTGAATGACTTTCCATTTTTTATAAAATTCAATATCAAATCTTGATACATTTATCAATTCTCTTGGTTTGATCATATCATCTTTAACTACCGCATTTAGAAAGCCTTCTTCAATGAGTCTCTCTAAAATATCAATAAAATGTTCTTTTTGAATGTGGAAGTTCTTACATAATTCATCTATACTCACGGAACCTTGTTGTAATCTATAATCCAACCACGATTTTAAATTCTGAAATCGAAGCTCAGGAAGTTTATTCTCTAAAATCCTAATTAATTCTTTTCTTCGTTTTTCTTCTTCAGAATTAAATAATTGACCAATATTATTTAGAATATCATATGCAATATAAGAAATATTATAATGATTATTCTGTTCAAACCACATTTTTAATTTATTGAAATTTGAAGCATTAAATTCATTTGCAATGTCTACAATTAATTTGGCCATCAAGGACTCTGCTAATGGTTGTTCTATTTTATAAATTTTTTTGAAAACATTATTAAAAATCTTGATATGTTCTTTTACATCTTCAGATATATCCCTAAATAATCTAAAAAATTTGTTAAATCCATTCTTCAAAATAGAATATGCAATAAGGTCTTCTATTGCCTCTAAGTTGTCAATAACATCATCTTCTATGAATAATAAAAACGTATCATCGAAAATATCCTCGTGATAATCCATTATATCACGAATACACTTTTTCATGGACTTATAGACAAGATAGTCATCATGATCAAGTAGACTTACTAAATCATGAGTAATTGGAATAACTAATTCCTTTCTTTTAATACCAAGTTGTGTAATCAAAAAAAATATCTTTTCTTGAGAGATCCAATTTCTTATAGGAATAGTTTTTACTAAATCCTGCAGATTTTCAACGGAGTATGTTTTCATATAAAGTTTTAATAAAAAATCAAGTCCTTCCTTTATTACATCAATGTCTTTTTCCTCAAGTAAAATTTGTAAATCCTTTTCAAATTCGCTTATTAACCTTGGTCGATCTATAAAAATATCACTTAAAAACTCAATAATCTTCTTTCTTACTTCCCATAGATCATTATTTAAAGAATTAATTAATCCTGTTAATAATTGTTTCTCAAATTTAGAAGCTTCTGAAAAAATATTTATTAAAAAACTGATAATTCTTTCTCTTACAATAGGTTCAAATGAATTTATGTTAGAGATAATATCTTCCGTCTCATTTTTAATCAAATTGGTATTTCTGATAATCGAATTAGTGTAAATTTTAGTAGTAATTTCTTGAACCTCATCATCATAAGAAGTTAAATGAGGCTTAATTACATCAAGATGTTCCTTTGAAAGGTCATATCCTTCTTCCTGAATTTCCAAAATTCCCCTAAAAATAAATGGTAAGGATTCATAATTATCATCATTAACTAACATTATCAAGTTCTCTAAAGCTTCTCTATAATTTCCACTTTTTAAATCCTCTTTTATCGGATTAAAATCGATATCTGTAATCCTATACCATCCCCTAAAATAAATATAATTTTTACTATATCAATTAAATTAAAAAACTTCATATTTAAAAATAAATGTTTTATATAGATTTTTGCTTCATTACAACGAACTTAAAATTCAACTTGAATTAAATTTAAGTTCAAACAAAATTTGAATTAAATAAGTTAATACATAAGGATTTTAATAAAGTGTAATTTCATGTATGATAAAGATTATTTAGCAAAGATTAAAGAGGAAAAAGAGAAATGGGAATCACATAATCAAAATTCAAAAGAACGAGATGTTAATTTTGTTACTGATTCAGAAATTCCCATAAAACGATTGTATACACCATTAGATGTTAAAAGTAATTATTTAGAAAAGATAGGTTTTCCAGGGGTTCCTCCTTATACGAGAGGAGTATATCCAACAATGTATAGAGGGCGATTATGGACTTATAGGTTATTCAGTGGACATGGTACTCCGGAAGAAACCAATTTGAGATGGAAATTCTTGTATGAACAGGGTGAAACGGGTTTTTCCGCCGCTGTAGACTCTTTAACATTCAATGGAATAGATCCTACTAATAAAGATGCTGCTCCTGAAGTAGGTACATCAGGTGTCCCTTTATATTGTATTGATAGCTTATTTGCTCTTACAGAAAATATTCCAATTGATAAAGTAAGTGTTGCTCTAGTTGTAGAACCATTTACAAGTGCTCCCGTGTGTGCAATGTATTATAATATGGCTCAAATACGAGGATATGATATTAAAACGCTAATGGGAACCACTCAAAATGATATTCTCACGATGACGGTGGGGTATATCCCCTATAAGAATTGTCCTCCCAATCACTTATTAAGATTAGCATGCGACCTTATTGAGTGGACGGTTCCAATGAAAAATGTTCCCAGGTGGCATCCAATTAATTTTACTGGTTATAATTATCGTGAAGGTGGAATAAGTGCCATTCAAGAATTAGGTTTTGTATTTGCAAGTGCTTGTTCTCACATTGATAATCTCATAGAAAGAGGGTGGAAAATAGATGATTTTGTCAACAGGCTTGCATTTCATTTAGCTGCTCATAAAGATTTCTTTGAAGAAATAGCTAAATACAGGGCTGCAAGAAGAATCTGGGCAAAATTGATGAAAGATAGATATGAATGTCAAGATCCTCGTTCTCAAGAATTTAGGTTTCACGTGCAAACTGCAGGTAGTTCATTAACTGCTCAAACGCCAAAAATTAATATCGTGAGGACAGCAATTCAAGCTTTGGAAGCAAATTTAGGAGGGTGCCAATCACTACATACAAACTCCTATGACGAGGCTATTTGCTTACCATCTGAAGAAGCTGCTCTCATTGCTTTAAGAACTCAGCAACTAATCGCAGATGAGACAAGAATTACAAATACAGTTGATCCCTTAGCGGGTTCTTATTATGTAGAATGGCTTACGGATGAGATGGAAGATAGAGTGTGGAAATACCTTGATAAAATTGAAAAAGTTGGTTCAATAGATAAAACATTATCATCGGGCTGGTTATACAAGGAAATGAGAGACGCATTCCATAAAAGACGTAAAAAAATTGAAAGTGGCGAAGAGATAATGCTAGGAGTAAATAAATATGAAGTGCCTTATGATGACGTTACTGATGTATTTCGAACAAATAAAGAAGCCATAGGTATCGAAGTGAAAAGAATTCAAAAATTAAAAGAACGGAGAGATAATGCTAAAGTAGAGAAATTTCTTGATAAATTAAGAAATGTTTGTGAAAAGGAGGAAAATGTAATGCCTATAATGATGGAAATTACAAAAGAGGGTGCCACGATTGGTGAAATATGTGATATTTACCGAGAAATATATGGCATATGGGAACCACCATTGGCCATTTGATTTATCGGGGTGATAATATTGGTTGATAAAAAAATTCGTGTATTAATGTCAAAACCAGGTATCGATGGACACTGGCGAGGTGGTATTGTTGTTTCAAGAGCCCTTAGAGATGCGGGTATGGAACTCATATTTGGAGGGTTTCAAAATGTAGAACAAATCGTAGAATCTGCCATCCAAGAGGATGTGGATGTCATTGGTCTAAGCATACATTCAGGTGCACATTTTGCTTACACACAACAAGTTATTGATTTATTAAAAGAGAAGGGCGTTTATGAAAACATAATTATTATCTTAGGTGGCGTGATTCCAGCAAGAGATTTTGCAGAATTGAAAAAAATGGGTGTTGCGAATGTATACGGTCCGGGGGCAATGGTAAATGATATTGTGAACTTCATAAGGGATAATGTGAAATAATGAAATTTATTTATCTTAACCTCTAAGGTTCAATCTTAACATAAACCTAGAATTATTAACACATTTTTAATCATAAACTTTTTACAAATTTTTATTAAAGAATTCTAAGATTATTCTATTAAGAAACTTGGAAGTGATTTCAGAATGTCAAAAAATGACATTGAATTTAATAAAAATGCTTTAGATGAATCCGAGAAGTATTATAAATTATTGCATTTATCATCAGATCAGCGGAGGAAAATCAGACTCGTATCAAAATTAGCAACGAATTTCATTCCAATAAGTGAATATGCAATGGCAGGTTTTGCTTATAGAGCAATTCAGGAATATCAAGTTGATAATAAAATAGAAATGATTCAATTTGAAACAATGTCCGCGAGTGATAAACTTAAAATGTTTTCTAACCTATTAGAAAGAATTCGAAAAATGCTTTTAAAAGCCATTGTTACCCCAGATCAAACAGACCTTCTTGATAAAGCCGTAAAAGAGGCATACGAGTTCTATAAACACAATTTAATTTAGTCGTTATATTTCATTGAAATTGTTTATAGAAGACATTTTTCGACGAAAATGTAGTTTTAATATTTATGTAATACAACTATATATTTTTAAATTAAAAGAATAAATTTATATTGTTATTCGTTACACTTATTCCATTGTAGGAACAAAAAAAAAAAATTCCATTAAAAATTTTCATAAATGATAAAAATCTCAAGATTCAATCGAGGTGTAATATATTTCAATGAATCCTACTATAAAATGTCCCGTTTGCGGAAGTAAATTAGAAAAAATGACAATGAGTCATATAAAATCTAAGAAACATGAAGAAGCTTTAGAGAATGCCAAAATCAAAAATTCTGAAGATCCTGCATTAAAATTATTAAAATTACCAGAAATAAATACAGAAAACTTACAATACAAGTCTGAAGATGACATGAAATTGGAAGTACCTTTAGTTCCAGAACCTCCAAAAAGAAAAAAGCTTGAATTAAATTCTGCTGAAATGCCCGTCGATCTTAGTGCAATGAAACGTGCTGAAAAAGCAGGAAAAAAGGCAATTTTAGTGAATTGTGAAAGGTGTAATGGTGTAATTTTCGTACCTGTACCTCCCGAGATGGTTTTAAATTCGGAATTACCCGTCGTACCAATAACATACGTCCATTATAATCCAGAAAGGAAAGACAAGCATGGTATTACAATATACCTCGATCATGATTTTGATATTCGTAGACAAAGATTATCTGATATTATTTTTCAAGAATAATAATATGATAAGATAAATATCATTAAACTAAAAATTTATTTTTTAAAAAATAAAATTGAAAAATAAAAAAGACATGTACTATTTCTCTATATAGAATACTATATTTGAAAAATGTGTAAATCGGTGCTACGTTTAATTGAAGAGAAACTATAAAGTTAATGACTTGATTCTACAATTTAAAAGAAAAGATAAAATTGCTCTTGCTAGATTAATTTCATTGATTGAAAATGAGCCTGAAAGGGCATCTGAAATTTTCAAGCATTTTGAAAACAATAAGAATGACTCTTACATAATTGGAATAACAGGTTCTCCCGGGGTGGGAAAAAGCACCCTTGTTGGCTCAATTGTCAAGAAATTATTAAAGGAAAATAAAACTATAGGAGTTATATCCGTAGATCCTACCTCCCCTTTTAGTGGAGGTGCTTTTTTAGGTGATAGAGTGAGGATGACCGAGATTTCTTTACATCCTAACTTATTCATGCGGAGTTTAGCATCTAGAGGTTCTAAAGGAGGGCTTTCTCGAGCCGTATTTGATATAATCATGTTATATGAAGCCTTTGGGATGGACTTAATTCTCATTGAAACAGTTGGAGCGGGACAAAGTGAGTTTGAAATTTATAATTTAGCTCATACAGTTGTCGTGGTTCTTGTTCCGGGGTATGGCGATGCAATACAGATGCAAAAAGCAGGGATCATTGAAATAGGAGATGTCTATGATGTTAATAAAAAGGATCTAGGTGGAGAAGATATCGCCGTACAAATTGAAATGATGCTTGATGATTCTACTCTTCAAGGGGGATGGCGTCCTCCTGTATCGATGACTAATTCGATTTCGGGTGAGGGTGTAGACAAATTAATACAACAAATATTCGACCATAAGGAGCATTTGGAGTTATCGGGGATTTTAGAGAAAAAAAAAGAGCAACAGCTTTCTTATAAGATAAGAGAATTATTGTTTTATAAAATTGATAAGGTATTAGAGAGCCTTATTAGTCAAAAAGAAATTCATGAGATTCACGCAAAAGTAATTGATAATAAGTTCCAAGTATATGAAGCAATTCACGATTTATTTAGCAACGTAAAATTTGAACGAAAAAGGTAATTGGATAATAATTACTTAATTTTTTGGTAAAATATTAGATTGTTCCACAATCTTATTTATCTTAATTTTAAATATTGTACTTAAATTTTATTAAAATATAAATGAAAATTATAAATCTCTCATGGCATTATAAAAAATTGTAAAAAGAATTGAATAACTAGGGATTCATATGAATTATATATGGGACACGATCGCAGATGCTGTTTCTAAAGAGGATGGACTGAGAGACGTGTATCCAATTTTTGAAAAAACGAAAATAGATGAAAATGGATTCACGCATTATTATTTTTGCAAGATAATGTTTAAAAATCCTCATTTTGTCATTCCTGATGAATCATTTCTTTTATTTGAGAAATTTTTAGATGGAGGTTCAAGAGAATATCCATCAGATGGTAATATACCTACTGATTTAGTAGCTGCCGAAACTAGAAAAATTTTGAAAAGCATTGTAAAGATATCAAAAGATCCAAATTCCCCTTTCTATGAGGATTCACTTGATGTGTTAAGAAATGGTAAATTTTCATTAATTAGAGGAACGATGAAACTATATTTGGGAAAATATACTACGAGAGATTGGAGAAGGAAAAGATTTACCGATGATATTGATTTCTGGATATATAAAGTCCCTTTATGGGAACACGTGTTAAAGAAAAATGGATGGATAAAGAATAAAAAAACGCGAGAGTGGGAAAAATCTGTTTTTTGGCACAATCTTGCAACTCATGAAGATGAAACTCACATTCTTATAGCTTCTAATGATACTAATCAATTATTGGACTTTGGTGGCGGTAGTTTTCTTGATGGTTCAAGCTTAAAAAGCATTTTCCAAAAAAAAATAAAAAGAGGACATGAAGTAGATCTTAGTGATATAATCAATGTTGCTATGATTTTTAACAAGGCAGAAGGGCATTCTACTGAGGAATGGAACAATGCGTGGCAAGCATTTGAAGAGGCTACAAATACAAGAAGTAAAAGGATAACTTCTAACATTATAAGTTTATGTAGATACGCATATGCAATATCAGATTATCTAGAAAAAGTTGGCCAAGCTCTAATTAAATACCATAATCATATTTTTGATAAATCACGTTATCCAAACGAAAAAATTGTTAGAACTTGTCAATACTCCATTCATTGGAAAAAACATCTTAAGAGACATGGATTTGACATAACTCGAGAGATGTTGCATAATTTTGTATTTAAACAGGGATATATTAAGATTTATTATGCAAGAAATTTGAAGCATTTTGCTGCAAAATTATTAAAACTATTAAACTCTAAGAATGAACATCTTAAAGTTGTTTTTGAAATTATTGACTAAGCATAGATTTTAATGGTATACTTAAGTTTTTATATTCTTTTTTTAAAATCAATTACTTGCCATTGCGTCAAATGTATTTTTCATAGATTTTCCAGATTCCCATTCATTTTTTAGTATAAATTTTTGAATTAACTCATTTGGATTTTTTGGTAAATCTTTGTTAAATTCAATATATCTAGGAACCATAAAATATGCTAGATTTCGTTTTAAATAATTATGAAAATCTTTAGGAGTGATTGAAGACCCATTTTGTATTACAGCACAAATTTTTAATTCTTTTTTATCTGTATCATGGTCTTTAACTTCAAATACAGCGCTTTCTACTATGAGTGGATGGGAATTAGCAACAAGTTCGATATCTATTGCAAAAAAGATCTCTTCTCCTCGGCTAATCATGTCTGATTTCCTTCCGAGGTAATATAAAAAACCTTCATGGTCCGTATATCCGAAATCACCGGTATATACCCATCGATCTTCTCCTTTTCGTGTAACAGTTTCTTCTTGTAAATTATAATATTCAAGTTCAAAAGGAAGTCTTGTTCTTGCACAAATTTCACCCATATTATCTCGTCCAGGAGGTGATTCTTTTCCTTCAAAATCAACAATTTTAATCTCAACTCCTCGTGCGGGTTTTCCAACAGATCCTAGTTTTCCTCCTTTTGAACCTACACTATTAATTGTAAATCCGATAGCTTCAACTAAAGCCCACATTTCGATGATTTGAATCCCAAATCTTCTTTCAAAAGTCTCCCAATTTTTTTTTTCCACGCCAGCACCAAGGGCATACTTAATTGAGTGTTTTCTATCTAAAGTAGAGGGTGGTTGATTTACAAGTGCAGTTAAGAGCGCTGCATAATAACAAAAACCTTCAGGTTTATATTTTTCAATATCCTTCCAAAACGTTGAAACATCAGAAAATTCTGCAATTATTACCGATCCGTTATAAAACATGATTGGAATTATCAGAAAATATCTTTGTAATCCTTGGAATAAGGGTAATGGGCAATAAAATTTATTTATTCTCGTACTAAATCCTAATTCTTCTAATTGTCTTCCTACACTGATTCCTGATAAAGTATAATAATTTCTATACAGAACTCCCTTTGGTTTTCCTGTAGTTCCAGAAGTATAAGCTATTTCAAGAGGATGTAAACTATTTATATCAAGCTCAGGATTCTCAATGTTATCTGAGAAGATTTCTTTAAACTTAGCACATCTCTCATTATATTCATAATCAGATGGAGCATTTCGAATAAAAATTTTTTTAATATCTGGTAGATGCTCGAAAATATCTTCTATATCTCTATAATATTCATAATCAATAATTAAAATCTCTGAATTGCTATTTCTTAATATGAATTCCTTCAGTTCTTTTTTAAAAGCATAACTTACTGGTACAAACACGCTACCAGTTTTTGCCACACCAAACCAACAAAAGATTACTTCTGGACAAGTTGGCAATAAAACAGAGATGTTTGGATTTTTTAATCTTAATTTTTTACTTAGCTTTAAAATTCCATTTGCAATCCGGTTAGATATTATATTTGTTTCATAATATGAATAGATATCATCTTGGTAATAAATAAATGGTTTATCTTTATTTATAATTGCTTTACTTTCTATAACTTTGGCAAGTGTAGCATCTTCAATATCATATAATTTTGTTATTTCACTAAGATCATATATTCTCCTAATCTCTAAGTGTTCACCTTTTAATTCAATAACAACTTCTTCCTTATCTCTAAAAGGAAAGTCATCATCTTTTGCTATCTTACTAGGGATATAGACCCAATAACTATCATAACCACGATTTCCTGATTTTTTTTTTGAAATCCTACCTTTTCCTGTTTTCATGATAATTAAAATTTATATATCAATACTATTGTAATTATATAATTACTATAGTAAAAAAAAGGTTACTATTTTTTGTCCTTACTATTAATTAATTTATAGTAAATTTATATACTCTTCTTTTATTAGAGGAAATCTATCAAGATCATAATGAGGAAAATAAAGTGAAAATGTATATTCTTTTTGAAATAATGGTGAAGAAGCAATTTCTCGATACTTAATCTCATGTGCGATTTTATTTGCAAGATTTCTTTGTTCATAATCTTTTATAAATAATTGTGCTCCTTTTCCAGCTGCATTACCTATTTGAAATATGTGATCTTTATTAACTTCAGGGAATAAACCTATGAAGGCAGCATTTTCTTTATTGATATAAGTTCCAAAACCACCTGCAAGGATGATTTGTTCAAGATTTTCCCTTGTTGTTTCCTCTGATTCAAGGAGTAGATTTGCTGCAGATAAGAATGCTCCCTTTGCTAATTGAACTTGATTAATATCTTTTTGAGAAATAGTAATCTCGTTTATTTTTTTCTCATCATTGTTAATTTGAAACCTTTCATCATCCCATTCTGCTTTATATACAATATAATGATATCCATCTTCTTTTTTTATAATTCGACGATTATTTACTATCTGTTCTGATTTGATATTAAATTTTCCAGCACGAGTTATGATATTTGATTTTAACATTTCTGCTATGATGTCAATTAACCCCGAACCACATAATCCTAATGGTGATACCTTTCCTATTATTTCTATTGAGGGTTCTAATGAACTTCTATCAATTATAACTGATTCTATTGCACCCTCAGAAGCACGCATACCATTTGAAATATGAGCACCCTCCAATGCTGAACCTGCAGCGCATGAACCTGCAACTAATCCTTCTTTATTTCCTAAAACAAGCTCACCATTCGTACCAATATCAATCAATAAAGAATATTTATCAAATGTATTGATTTTAGACGATATAACACATCCAATCGTGTCAGTTCCTACATACCCTGCAATTACTGGTGGAGAATATACGTTCACATTTGAGTTACAATTAATTCCCAAAACATTTGCACTGATATTGATTGGAGCTTTAAATACAGGGACATAAGGCGATAAAGATAAATATTCCGGATTCATACCAAAAACCATATGATGCATTCCAGTATTACCTACAATAGAAATATCTTTTACAGATGCTATGGGAACATTAGCTTTATCACAACAATCCTTAAGTATTTGATTAATAGCATTAATAACTAATTCCTTAGCTCTATCTATTGCGTGATTTTTCACGATATAAGTAATTCTTGAAATAATGTCTTCACCAATAGCTACTTGAGGATTAAGCATAGCAGAGATTGCGGCTATTTCACCTGATTTTATATACATTAAATATCCAACAATTGTAGTAGTACCAATGTCAATAGCTAATCCAAAAATCTTATCTGTTCTATCTCCAGCTTCAATATCAAAAAGTGACCAAGAACCGTTAAATGAGATATTTCTAAAAAAAGCTGTAATCAGACCATCTTCTTTTCTCATCATTATTGAGAGATTAGTACAGATATTATATAATAAATTATCTACGTATAGATTAGTGCTATTTTCCTTAAAATTAAAATTTGTATTTCTTTCAATCATACTCTCAATTAGACAAGATAAATCATTTTTTGGATTCTCCAAATCAGCAGGGATTATTTTACATAATTTTGAAGTAATAGTTGGTTGAACTTTATTCGAATCTTTAATTCCTAAATGTTCCAAATCAGCATCAACTAAAATTCTATATCCTTTTGGCATTAATGAGTCCGTAAGATATACACGTAAATTTCCTAAAATTTTAGCTTGACATGCCAACCTGTATCCCTCTGATATTTTTTGTTCATCTAAGACTTTCTTTTCTTGTTCTGACAGTTCTGAAATTTTAGGGTTGGGATCTACCACCCGAATCAAACATTTTCCACATGTACCTTTACCTGCACATAATGCACCAACGGGAATATTTAATGCTAAAAGTGATTCATAAACAGTTAAACCATCTAAAATATTTATTCTCTTAGATATAGGTTCTAAAATTAGCGTATGTCTTTTATTTTCCATTTATATACACTTTAAAGAATATATTTTATTATCTAACTTACTTTTAAAATTCTGAACATTATTTCTATGATTTAAACAAAAAAAATAGGTAAAAATTAAATTTTCAAATTAAGATCTTAACCATTTATCGATAATTTCAGCACCTTGCAATGCATCAACGGCATATGCATCTGCGTTAGTTTCTTCCATCATTTCTGCAGATGCTGCAGCTCCTCCTAAAATAACCTTCACCTTATTAGCTAAGTCTCCATTTTTTAATAGACTCATTGCTCTTTTTATTGCGGGTTCAGCAGAAGAAAGAAGATAAGATATACCTACAACTTTTACGTCCTCTTTACAAGCAGCTTCTTTAAACTTTTCAGGTGGAATGTCCACTCCAAGGTCAATTATATCCATCCCATAGGACCTCATGATTGCAATTATTATACTTTTACCTAAATTATGAATATCTCCTTGGATCGTACCAATAACAACTTTTCCAGAGTAATTTCGAGATTCTGCTAATTTTTTACGCTCATCTTCATCAATAGATACCAATTCTCCATCTAGAGCTTCTGCTGCTAAAATAAGCCCCATTTCTCCAGATTCTTCAAGACCTTTTAAAACTCCTTGCCTAATAATATCTACTGTTGAGATACCAGCTTGAATTGCTTGTTTTATTGTGAGTTTCATCGAATAAAAGTCAAGTGAATTTACAGCTTCAACTATTTTCTTGATATGAATATCCTCCTCTTCAACTTCACTCTTTATTATTACTTTTTCCATCGCAATAAATACCTCCTAAAATATTGAAAAAAACTTTTAAACTACTAAAACAATACCATGCCAGCCAACATAAGGAACTCCTTTTTCTGAATGTTCAGGATTAATAACATATGGCGGTTTTTCTCCACATTTAAGAATTGTAGCAAATACATCTACTCCACAAGCTTCTAATGCTGGTCTGGCTCTTAAATACTGCCGACACATCTCTCCTTCAAGTGCAGGACATGCTGGAAGTTTCTTTTGTTCCATTAAACCTTTAATGTATTCGGGAGATAGAAATCCACAGCCTAAACAAGGTCCACCTTTAAAACCCATCGCAAGATAATAACCTAAATAAGTTGCTTCCGCTTCGATTAATGAAACCATTTTATTTAACATGTCCACATCTCCATGAACTCCAGTTAAAATGCTTGGAAATATATGATTTTTTACGGGTGGATAGACAGTAACTAAAATCGCATGTTTATAACAACTAACAATCTCTGTCATCTCTTCTGTAGTTGGAGAATGGGGAGGACAATTTATTGTCATTCCATAACCAAAGCAGATTGGAATTCTACATTTCCATCTAACTCGCGGATCTATTACGATTTTATCAGTAGTTATTAACTTAGCATGACCAGTTGCATCTAATTTTGATTCTTCAAGTACATTATTGATGAATTTATTTGATCGCTCAACGAGTTCGTTTATAACCTCCTCCTTATATTCCATTTGTATCGGAGAAGGAGGTCGATTTCTTTGTTTTGGTAATACCCTCCTCCATTTAAACGATATTTTTGACCATTCTTTATCTACTTCTGGTATATATTTCTGATCCATTTATTATTCACTCAGTTTCAACTTTTTTTTTACTTAGACATACATTTATTTATTAAAAGGTTATTTGAGTATTACTCCCGTAATCAACACTTTATGGTAGTAAAACGACTATAATTATACTTTAAACAATTATAATTTATAAAATTTATTCTTTTTTTACTCTCGTAATAAATAATTTAGGGGTATACATTAAATAATTTTAATTATTTAAGATTTTTATTTCCTTATATTTAGATTTTAAAAGAATTAAAAACCGACTGATGTAAAGATTCTTATTTTAATTGTTAGCTAAAATTCAACTCAGATTATTATATAACTACTAAAATATTCGACAATTTCTATGATACAAATACTCTATCAATTCTCTATATATTAATAAAACAACAATTCAAGAAGTGCACCTTAAACCTTTAAATACTGAACAAATTATTTTTAATTATTTACTAACCAAAAGACAATTGAAAGGACTTAAAATGAATAAAAATGAATTTCTAAAAAATAAAAAAGATTTACTAAAAACTATTTCAATTATTATATTATTAATCTTTATAATATTCTCCAGTTTCTTATCACTTCCTATTTTTTTATGTGGGACATCTGAAGATTTTGATAATATAAAAGAGGATGACTTGGAGTTAATATCTATTAAATCTTCAAATGGATATATATTTATCAATAATTTGGATTATAAACATTTAGGCCTGATTAGTTGGGAAGAAGCTATTGAAGAAGGTATGTGTTTTGGTTCAGGAACGGCGCTTGATCCCTATATTATTGCTAATTTAGTGATTGATGTTAATGGATCAGGAAGTGGGATTATTATTACAAATTCAGATTTCTACTTTAGAATAGAGAATTGTACAATTAAAAATTCTGGAACAGGTTCCTATGATGCTGCAATTACATTATTTTATACTAATTATGGAGATATCCGCAGAAATAATTTATCAATGAATAATAGAAGTGGAATTGTTTTATACAGATCACATTATAACAACATCGCTGAGAATAATCTAAGTTGTAATAGATATAGTTTATTTATAAGGTACAGTCAAAATAATACCTTTAGTGATAATTTAATTAGTAATAATATTATAGCATTTGATTTGTATGAATGTGATAATAATATTATGTCATCAAATTTTCTCAGTAAAAATATACACGGAATGATGCTATTTGATTCTAATAATAACATAATATTGAAGAATAAAGTAAACGAAAGTTATGATGGTTTTATTATATGGAACTCTAAAAAAAATAGGATTATACAAAACAATATTAAATTTAATGATAATTATGGAATACATCTAATAAATTCTTC
>JBHLME010000087.1:0-18175 GCA_048938445.1 Promethearchaeota archaeon
ATAGGTTTTTTCTGTGATATAAAGTCAACTACTTATTATTAATTTTGTTTAATTAATATATTAGAAATTATAATACAATTTTTTTCTTTTCTGTAATTATTTGGTTATTTTATTTTATCACAAGTGTACATTCAAATTTTTCATCTATTAAGGATTTATAGATAAAATCTTTTTTTAATCCATTAATTAATTGAACTGGAATGTTTAAATTACAGATTTGTTTTATAAAATCAAGTTTTCCTTTAATTCCTCCAGTAACATCAATTTTTTGACCAAGATCTGCAATTTCTAATCTGTCCAATTCATCAGATATGCATTCTTCAACCAATATGCAATTATCTACATTATTTACATCTTTTATAAATAATCCGTCAGTCTCCATCGTAAATATGACCTTTGAAATTTTAAATTTCTTAATTTTCTTACATAATTCAAAAATAATTTGGTCTCCTGAAATAATTGAGAATGAACCCTCCTTATCAAGAATGATGTCACCGTATAATATCGGTAAGATATTTAAGTCCAAAGCAGTCTCAATGATATCAATTGAATTCATTAAAATTTGATTTGATTCTTTAAAAAACATGCTTGAAGTCTGTAAAGATAAAGTGGGGTATTTTTTTTCTAAAAATAAATTAGTCAAATAAGAATTAAATTTATTCATTGCTTGGTGGGTCTCAGCAAGCCCAAGTATTTGTTCGGGAATTGAGCTGTCAATTCCCTTAGTGATTTTATATTTTTTAGCAATTGGATGTCCAAATGAACCACCCCCATGAATGATTATTAACTTTACATTCGCATCAATAATTTGTTGAATGGCACCTTTTACGACATCTTCCCTAATAGAATTTGGTGTATTTTTATCAGTGAGTAAACTTCCACCTAATTTCAATAAAATTATTTCATTTTTTTCGTTCACTTTTGATGCGCACTCATCCTATCATTGTTCTCCAAGCATCATAACCCTCTTTTTCGATTGCCTTTGCAATTGCTTCTTGAATTTCTTCGTTTTCTGCTAATGCAATTACTAATCCACCTCGACCAGTTCCGGTCATTTTTGCACCAATTGCACCATTTTTGAGAGCAACCTCGACCAGTTTATCATTTAATTCTCCAGAAACCGTTAACTCTTGTAAGAGTTTATGGTTTTGATTCATTAATTCGCCAATTTTTTTTTTATCTCCTGAAAGCAGAGCATTTTTTGCTTCGCTTGCGATGTTTTCATATTCCTTGAAGATTTTATCAAACTTATGGGGATTCTCTTCCTTTAACTTTCGAACATCTCCGACGACTTCTGTAGTTGATGCTGTCAATCCCGTATTTCCAATCACCAATGGTATTTTGTTTGGTGATTTTAAAAGATCCATAGTGTTTTTTCCACCACTCAAGTTTTTAACAAACCAGATCAATCCTCCATATGTTGATGCAGTATTATCGATACCAGAGGGTGTGCCATGATAAGCTCGCTCTCCTTCATAAGCTGCCTCATTTATCTTTTCATCATCTAAATTTAGATTGAAAGTATCGTTTAGTGCACGAGCTAAAGAAGTACATTGAGCTGCTGAAGCTCCAACACCACTCGCAGCAAATAATTCCCCACCAAAATTTATTTCTAGCTTTTGGTTTTCCATATCTATGTTTAAATGTTTAAGCACGTTTTTAATCGACTGCATTGCCTCATCATATTTCTTTTTTTTATAACCAGGCGTTGCAGGTCTCTGGTCATCAACATCCCAACCTTTACCTTCGCTAACCGTAACATTAGCTATAGTATAATTACTTAATGCAGAAGCAATTGCAGGTAATCCATACACAACAAAATGTTCACCAAAGAGAATTGTTTTTCCATATCCCTTGCCAGTTCCCATTTATTTCACCTCTACGGTTCCTTTAGAACCATCAACTGAAATTTTTTGTCCCGTTCGAATTTTACTAATATCAATTTTATCCACGCATGGTATTTCACTTATGATGCATCCAACCGCCACGATCGTGTCTATTTGCTCATTTACTATGGCAATTGGTGCCGTATTACTTTTCATCATCCTATACATTGTATATGAACCTACAGTAGAGCCTTTTCCAGTCGGGAAGACTAAGACTTTTCCGGTTATTGATTGCCCTTCAAGCTCGTGTCCAACTTCCACGACTTTTCCGGTATCAGGGTCAACGCCTCCATAAAAAGAAATTCCATCCTTGGTAACAACTGCTTCACCCTCAGCAGTTCCTTTATATATTTTTCTTCCTTCTAACTTCATTTTATCGCCTCCTCCACGCAATCTTCAACAGAACCTATTTTTACTTTAAACTTGTTTTTTGCTCGACCGTAATAACATGCTTTAGCTGAGTCCACCATAATCCCCTTGAACCGTCCTTTAATAGGTGCAACGACACAGCATGTATCTGCCGCAAATTTAGCACCCGCATCCTCAATAATCTTTGAATACCCCGCCTCATCTGCAATTTTCTTGGTTGGACGAGCAGTCGTGATCCAAAATTCTTTCTTTACCTTCTTTCCTTCCAATAATTTTGCAATAGTAGCAATTTCATGAATTGAAGCATGAGGGCATCCAATACTCACGAAATCAATTTTATTATTTTCATCAATTAATTCTGAACGTGTTTTTTCCAAGTCGTTTTGGTTGATTTCAAAAACAATATCTTTAGGTTTGAGATATTTATCACTTTCGGGAGTAATACCTTCCATATGAAATAGCGCGGTTCCGCCATACGTGGCAACCGAAGCGCAGAATGATTTGAGCTCTTCTACTGTTGCGGTGGAAATTCCTGTGATATAAGGAATTTTCTTTCCTAATTTTACCAATTTATCGCCAATTATTTTTCCTAATACCCCAAATTCATCAGTACCTTTTACGGAAGCATTAACGTTAACTAATACCTCGCCATAACGATTTTCATCTAAATGATATCCATAACGAGGCGTCTTTCCCGTCAGGGCCGATGCAAGTGCGCTTGGACCCCCTTCTCGGTTTGTTCTGGCACCTATTACTGAATTGGCATAACATACAGCGCTACTTTCTGCCCATGCAAGATGTTGCCCGTAATGTGGACTGTTTCCGATTAAATAGGGAGTACAAGAACAGGTCGTAATTATTCCCATTTTAGCGAACGCATCTATGGCTCTATTTTGATTCTTTGCAAAATCTTCATCAATTCCTAACACCTGCCAATTTTCTCGATCCATCCCTGCAGGATTTAAGGTCGTGAGAACTTTTATTTTTCCATCTTCTGCCATCTCATCTAGAAATTCTAATCCCGCTTCCCCCAAATTGTCATAAGAAACTCCAGCTATTTGAACCCCGACAACATCTACCATGCCTTCTGCATCAAAAATTTCTCCTAATGTGTTTAAAATTTCCATCGATTTTTTAACAGCATTTCCATCCTTACCATCTAGCATGGCTTGTTCATCATTAGTCAAATTCATTTTCATTACCTCATCCTATTTAAAATATTTGTTTATATCCACTTTTGGAAATTCCGCTAAACTGAAATCTTTACCCTTCGCGACGAGTGGTTTCGTCAAATCAAAACCAATTTTCGTAGTCATTTTTGTTCCGGGTTCAGCGCTTGGATCTAAGCTACTTCCTGGCTCCTTATCTTTCATATATAAGCGCGTGTCACCTTGAAATCGGGTAGCCATTGCCCATTCTACAGATAAGGGATCATAAATATTAATATCTTTATCTACAATGAACACGTGCTTGCAGCTTCCATGGCCTGCAAATGCACCATCAATAGCTTTTTTACCATCTTCTTCTGTTTTTTTATCAATTTGAACGATGGCATGCAACCAAGAACACCCTCCGGGATTTATATTTACATCCAAGCATTTAACTCCCGCTTCATTCACTTTATTAAAAATCGTGGGTTCCCTGGGCATTCCCATTAAAATTTTATGTTCAAGAGCCCCGGGTAATAAAGCTTGCCAAATTGCATTTTTTCTATGCGTGATTTTTTTTACTTCAAAGACAGGTTCTTCTCGGATAACATCATAGGTCTCGGTCAAATCTACAAATGGTCCTTCTGGATGTGTCTCTTTTAAATACACCCGTCCTTCTAAGACAAATTCTGCCTCGGCAGGAATCGTGAGATCTACAAAGTTAGCTTTTGTAACCTTAATCGGCTCTAAAGTATTTGCTATTGTTAATTCATCAAATCCAATGTCTACAGATGTGGCACCAGCAATTAAAATGTTTGGAGTATTACCAATACAAAATGCAACTTCTAATTCATCATTTTTCTCTAAAAATTTATGAAAATGCCTACCTCTAACTATTCGCGTGGTAAATTTATCTTTCGAAAATTGCATTGCCCGATGAAAATCCAGGTTTTGACCATAATCAGGATCCCTCGTGACAACGACAGCCGAACTGATATAATTGCCACCATCTCTCTCACAGTGAAATAGTATTGGAATTTTATCTAAATCGACAGCTGTTTCAATAATTTCCTGGCATGGAGCATTTGACACGACTTCTGGATCTGATGGTGTATTAATTGCTTTTGAAAGCATTGGAATTAAGTCTTCAGGTTTAACCTCGAAATATGAAGATATCGCATCTTTAGTACAGAATAAATTTCCAATTACCCGATATTCTGACTCTTGTATTTTATTGAATAATACAGGTATTGGTTCCATTTCCTTTAAAATTCCAGAAATTTCTAAATTTTTAGAAACTTCTGCATCTACCGTGCGTAATATTCCTTCTTTTTCAATCTTTTCAATGTATTCTCTTAGTCCCATAATATTCATCTTAAATAGTTCTTTAATTATATTAACTTAATCAAAAAAGGTATTTCTTAAGGGAGTTACAGAAACACATCTTATAAAACTAAAGGTTTTGTTTCTTCTTTATATCTTCTAAAATTAGTTTAGCATAATCAATTCTTATTTTTTTATCTTCTATCATTCTTTTAGATACTTCTTCAATTAGTTGATCAGGAACTCCAGCAATTTTTGCGATGTTCCGTGAGTGTAATGACATGTGACCTTTTTGTATGCCTTCCGTAGCTAATGCTCGCAATGCAGCAGTATTTTGAGCCAATCCCAATGCTGCTGCAACTTGAGAAAGCTCTCCAGCACTTTTTATATTTAATATTTTTAATGCCAAGCGAGCCATAGGATGGATTTTTGTCATTCCTCCAATAATACCTAAAGCAAGAGGAATTTCAATTTCTCCAACAAGATTACCTTCTGAATCTATATCAAACTTTGTCAAGGGTTTGTAAGTTCCACTCATTGAAGCATAAGCATGAGCACCGGCTTCAATGGCTCTCGTATCATTGCCTGTTGCTAAAGTTAACGCGATTATTCCATTCATTATGCCCTTATTATGAGTCGTAGCTCTATAAGGATCAGCTAAAGCAAATTCGTAAGCTTTTAAGATGCCCTCAACAGCCTCTTCCCCTCCCAATAAATCCTTATCAAAAGTAGCTTTACATCGTGCTATTCTGTGGGTTGCCAAATTAGAAACAATCCTCAGATAGATCTTACCCCCACAAATTTCCTCTATATAGGGGCTTATTGCCTCTGCCATTGTATTTACTACATTAGCACCCATTGCATCCAAAACATTGACTAAAAGATGAAAAATTAACATTTTTCCCTTTCGGGTATCAATTTCTCGTAATTCAAAATCAATGGCGCCTCCACCTAATTCATTCAGGAATGGATCTTGTTCATTTGCTTTTTTAATGAGTTTCTCTTTATTATCCATTAATTTCTGTTTTGCATCATTGATATCTTTTAACTGAGTTATTTGAATTTGAGAGATCATTATCGGTTTTACTTCCTTAGACTTGAATCCTCCGTGTTTTCTTGCTATTCTAGCAAGATTTGAAGCTGCGGCTACCACTGAAGGTTCTTCAATCACCATCGGGATGAGATAATCTTTATCATTTATTTTAAAATTGCACGCTATACCCAAGGGAAGCTGATAACTCCCTACAACATTCTCTATTAATGTATCCATTTGGTTTGGTTCGAAATATCCAAAATTATTTAATAATTCAATTTCATCAGAAGATAAAGATGTAAGTTCAGATAATAACTTTTGACGTTCCTTTATAGAGAGTTTATAAAAACCAGAAATTTCAGAGTTTATTTTCATTTCAATTTTTATTTCTTTTTTGATTAAATTTATGTTCTGTTTTATTTAGACTTTAGGAATATTTTTTAAAAAAAATCATTTGACAGAACAGGATAAATTTCTCCAAATATTAATTCGACATAATTTGAAATGACATAAAATGATAATCATTTTTTTTCAAATTAAATAGAAATTTAGTGAAATATTTGAACATTCTTAAAAGACTTGATCTACAGGGATATATATCGGAACCCAGTTTAATAAACCGACTGCTGTATAAGACGCATTTTTTTCATCTTTAGGGGCAACTCGTCTCATTTCGTACTCTAAAATATTACCTTTTTGAGTATTTTGTGCGACTCTTACTAATCCGTCTTTAAGTAAACTTGTATCATACGTGTTTGTATGAATAAGATCATCAGATTCCAATACAGCATAAAGTGGGAAGAATCGAGTATGAAACCCATTATGACCCTTAGGACAATAATCTAATCCTTTGAAATTTGGAATGATACACCCCTCATCGCAAAAATGAAGAAGAAATCCTCGTTGATCATTTTCTTCATAGGCAACTATTTTTCCTAACACGATATCGGGCTGAATAACTCCTTTTTTCCATTGTTCATAATCAGCTACACTGGCACGTGTTTTATTCAGGATGAAATCATTCACTTTGGGACCATTCGAGACGATTGGTTTAAAAGTTGGTTGCATTTTTAATAAACCTGAAATGCAAGTTGCTCCCGAGCCGTAAGAACCAAAATAAATCGTGTCATTATCATTAGCATGGTTTTCAAGAATGTAACAGATTTGAGCCCATACTGAAGCATTGTACATATTTCCGAAGCTCATAGGAACTCTCAATTGTGGCAACACGCTTCCTTTAACGCTTGAAATTACCCAATTTGATAATTTTTCCAAATTATCAGAAGAAAATCCTTTTTCTTTTAATTTAAGATATAAATATTCAGGAAGCACACTAATATTTTGCATTACTGAATCGAGCTTCTTAAATATAGATGATGCAAAATCTGATCTCGTGTATTTTAGCAAGTTATTAATGTTTTTTGCCCACCGTTTTTCAATGATTTGTTGAACGCATTTTATCGGCATTTTTGAAAAGGGAGCGTGAAAAGCATAATAATCAGCATAAAAATCTCCGATTTGATTGATTAAGTCATCATATGCTTGTAATTGGAAGTTAAGATACGTATCAACCGAATAATGTCCAAAGACTTGAGCATCTTTTTCATGCGCAGGTCTGAAAAAATCATTAATATTTCCCGAAATTTTGCCAAATTTCTTGCTAAATGTGGCAATTCGAGGATTCTTACAAAGCACCATTGCAATTGCTCCAGAACCCTGAGTTGGCTCACTTGGACTGTCTATTTCATAAGATGATATGTCCGCACTTATTACAAGTGCTTTAGAAATGACATCCTTTTCTATAAGGGCAATAGCATTGAGAATGGCCAGAGTCCCGCCCGCACATGCGTTATAAATATCTTGAGTAATCGAGTTTGGAGAGATATTCAAGAATTCTGCGAAAATATTGGAGACTGATTTGACACTATATGTTACAGTCTCTGTTCCTACAAAGAGAGCGTCAATCTCTTTCGGATTAATATTCCCTCGAAGTAGCGCGTTATATCCTGCCTTAAGTCCAATCGAAATAATATCTTCATCTGCTTCAGGAAGCCTCATTTCCTTTAAGAGTAATCCCTCTTTATATTTCGCAGGATCAACGCCTCTCTTGATCGCAAGTTCCTCTACATCGATATAATGGCGTGGGGCATAGAACGCGATCGAATCTATACCTATATTCGAAAATAAATATTCATTCCCAATCATCGTTTCATTTTTGAGCTTAGACTATTTTTAGTGTGAAGAAAACGTAATTTCTTTTTTACTTATTAGTAATTTAATATATTTAAGTACTCTTTTGCTTAAAAGATTATTTATACAAAGATTTTTAAGATTTTTGTTTAGTAAATTTTTTATTTAAACACATGTTTAACTAAATGAAATTATTACTTCTATAGGTATATCGACTAAAACATAACTTTATTAAAAAATAATGATTTTTTTAATAAGGTTTTAAAAAATTCCCCTTAAGAGTGATAAAAAACTTGGAAGATCTCATTGATTTACCCCGGAACAAATTACCACGTCATGTGGGCATCATCCCAGACGGAAATCGTCGTTGGGCAAGACAAAATAAGGTAGATACAAAGATAGGACATATCACAGGATATGAAGCATTAAAAAACATAATATTGAATTTTTTTAACTTTGGTATTCACTATTTAAGTGTGTATTGCTTGTCTATTGAAAATGTAAGAAAGAGACCACCTGAAGAACTTAAATATATTTATAAAATAATTATGAAAGCCTGTGAAACCATTAAAAATGAGCCCCTAATAGTAGAAGAGAGGGTGAAGGTTAATGTTATCGGGAGAATTTCACTATTACCTAAGGATGTAAAAGAAACTTTAATAGATTTAATGGAATTTACAAAGGATCATGAGCAAAACTTTCTTAATTTATTAATAATGTATGATGGTCAAGAAGAGTTAATTGATGGGATTAAAAAAATGCTTTATGAGAAAATGGATCCACGTGATATTACTCGTGACTCCATAAGAAATTATTTATACTCAAATGATATCCCTGAGTTCAATCCAGGTGCCATTCCTGAATTAGATTATATAATTAGAACAGGCATGGATGATGGCGCTAGAATATCAGGCTTTTTATTATGGGATGCCTCCTATGCCGAATTTAAGTTCAGGAATGATTATTGGCCAGATTATAATAAAACGTTATTAATTGAAGATTTAAAAGATTTTGTAGAAAGAAATAGAAGACTTGGAAAATAAGTTTTAATTGATAATTTCTAAATATTAGTTCAAAACTTTAATTTACAATAAGAACTATTATTAGCATAATTATATTAGATAAATTTGGATTATTTATGAATGCTAAAGATAAAAATACGAGTATGGCTATAAATATAAAACAATATCCAATGAATTTATTAATACCTTCCATTGATAATGTCATCACTTTCCAAGCTATTCATTATTTAAATAAAGAAAACCAGTTTCAATTCATCTTTCAAGGTGAAAACCTTGATATCCAGATTTCAGAAGATTTAAAAAATTTTATTAAATTTGCTCCTTCTGAGACTAAAGAATTTTCTATAAAAGTTTTACCAACAGCAGATGGTAAAGGTAAACTTATCATTAATGCTTCCATAATAAAAGAAGTCCAACGAAAAGTAAAAGTAAAGAAAGTTCGAGCTTCAGTTCCAAGAAGTAGAATTAATGAAATATTTAATAAATATAGGATAGAATTTACTGAAACTATAGATCCATTTAATTTTCAAGATTATTTTTTCGAAATGAGTATGGATGAGATCTCAAATGCACAAAACCAAATAGATATTAATAGAAATAATGGAATTAATGTTGATGATGATTTAAAAAACCTAGCGAAAGCATATCTTTCAAATAAAAACCTTCAAAAAGCATTAGAAATTTGCTTGAATTTGTCAGATGATAATGAGAAATATAAATTTTATTATAGTTTCTTACGTGCTTATTCTTCAATAGATGTAGACACGATAATGCAAATCCTAAAAAATTTGAATGATATCAACATGAAGCATTTTTTAATAAAAAATATTTCTTTAGAACTAGTAAAACAGGATCCAGAAAAAGCTAGTCAAATTGTACTATTAATTGATGACTCTGCTTATAAAATAAAGTTATTAACACAAATTATAGGACATACAATCCAGATAAATCCTGAAATTGCATTTAACTTATCTCATTTAATCAATGATGAATTGACATTAGCAGGATTATTAATTAACATAGCTAAACATTATCATGAAATTAATAATAAATCTGATTTGATTAAGACAATACGGCAAATTCTTAATATTTTCATTCATTCTCCTAAGATAAATTTGTCTGAAAACAAATATCGAAATCGTTCTTATGAATTTCTGCTATACGTAATGCAGGGAATAGCTGAAGTTGAAGGTCCAGCCATTGTCAACTCGATTATTGAGGATTTACCAGACATAAAATTAAAAGAACAAATACATAAGAATATTGATGATACAATTTTTGAAATTGTAGAAGAGACTCAAATTTTTCATGAACCGACTCTTGTTTTTTCTCAATATTTTATATTCAATATTCTTTCATCAACAATTACAGAGGAATTAAAATATTTCTCATCAATTGGAGGTAATATGAGCAATAATCTGATTTTAAGGGAATTCAACTTTAGAAGTTTGATTATTTCATTATTTAGTTTTAATTTTAGCATTTATCCAATGTTGGAGAGACTATATAATGAGTTAAATCAATCAATCGCATATTATATTTTTCCATCCATTAATAATCATGATGAAACAGAAGTAAATGTGATTAATAAGACTATAAATAACTTCTTAGGTCTAAATAGAATCTCAAATCAAATAAATGTCTATAATTTAGATTTTATACCTTATTTAGGGATACCTACAGTGATCATATCATCAGAAAGCAATATTTTACAAGATAAGATAAATAAAAGTCTTGGGAAATCTGTGAATTGTATCAATGATAATTCTTTTTTTCAAGGTGGGCGCTCCTTAGAGAATTTAAGAGGAAATTTGTCGTCTAATAACTTTAAAATCACAAATTTGATATTATCTTATGAATTTATAAATGATTTTAATGTATTTAAAAAACTCATACAAGCTATAATTTAAAAATTTGTAATTAGAAAAATATAATAGATTGAATTTTAAATGAATTATTATATAATGCAAATTAAGTAGAAAAACATTTGATGGGGATAATTTGAATGGGTAAAGACAAAAAAAAAAAGAGTAAAAAGGATAAAAAAAGTAAAAAAGGTCATAGTCAATCTTCTGATATTTTTTCCAGAACTGCGGGAAAGGGTGTAAAAATGACGAGAGGACCTGTATCAGGTGTTTCTTTAGGAGAATCAATTGATCGGTCTTCTGATAATTTATTTGTAGGTTCAGACTATCGAGAAGTATATAGTTGGGAGTATGAACGTTCATGGGTAGAAATTCTCTCTGATGTAGAACATTGGCATTTAATGCCTTTTACGCTTGGTATAGAACAAGAACTAATTGTTGCTGACAAGGATGGAAATTATCCTCCAGGTGATGAAATGGTTTTCCGAATGAGAGAAATAGTCAAGGATGCCATTAAAATGATGAAAAAAGTGTTATATGAAGGAAGAAGTGATTTTCCCCCAGTTCCTGATTATATTAGATCAAAAGTTACCGTACAACCATATGGAAAAGAGGATTTAGAAAAAGGTTATGTAATGGACATTAGATATAGATTACCCGAGGGTAATAATGTAAGTGAGGTTGATATTGATTGTTTTGGTCGTGATGGTAATGTTACAGCAATAACCTACATATTAGAGCTTGTCACTCCTCCTTGTGAATATATTGAGGAACTTGCATTTTGGGCATCAACTTTATTTTTATTAGCAAAAAATACTCTTCCAAAAGATCTTAATATTATTGCTTCGGGAATTAATCCTGTTGCCAGGGACTATACGAGAGGATTGACACAGGCAGATCATTTTCATATTGGTAGTTTTATTGGTGGTCCAGTAGAAAAAGCAATGGTTTATTGCATGATAAGAAATTTTATTCCGCATTTAATCGCACTTTCTGTAAATTCTCCAATAATTAACAATAAACCTACAGATGTAGTAAAAATTATCAATAATAGAATAACTGCGCCAAATTGTATAAGATCTTTAAGATTAAAATATAACGCTACAATGCTTTCACCTAATGAACCGAAAGGATTCCTTCCCTACTTAACTACTACAAATGAGAAAGGAGTCATAGAATTTCTTCAAGCAGTTCAGAAAGCAAGTTTAGAAGACGCTCGTATGGTTGATTGCTTTCCATTTACTGATTTTGGAACAATAGAGTTAAGAGTTTGTGATGCTCAGATCTCTATATGTCGAAGGATTGGAATGGCAATGATAATTCAAGCATTAGCATATAAGGCACGAAAATTACTAATGAATAAGAGATGGGTTCCAAATGCCGGTGCTGCAACAATTTCATTCAATAGAAAGGGAGCCTATGAAAGAGGTTTAATTTCTCTATTTAAACCAATAAATCTAACTCATGAATATCTCTCTCAAAATGATCGTCATTTTGCAGAACAATATTTAGGACCAAAGAATGATCCCGTGCGTTACATGACCCAAGCGGTTCAAAGAATGTTTTTATACATTAAACCAGAATTGAAAGAACTTGGATATTTATACTCACCATTTCTAAAACCTCTTTTAATGAGTGTTTTTGGTCAAGTTTCATACGCTCTCGCCCCGATGAGTGAGGCAGAATATCAATTATCTTTATACGATTATAAAGTAAGAAATGGCGAGAATCCGAGTATTCTTAATGATCTAATTTATTTTACGGTAGAATATTGTAAGGATCCTATAAGTCATCCACTTACAGGAATCTTGACTCTTCCTAAAGAAATGCGAGATTAATAATAATAAAAAAAGAATAAATTAATGAAAAGATGTTAACAGCAACCATAGAACAAAATGGAAAAACAAGAATAGAACATATTTTTGTAATTGATTGCCATTCGCATTTAGGACAAGATGTAGATGGTGCGGCAATGATGAATCCCTTAGCTCCAGGAGGTACATTTGATTTTTGGGGAAATATTCAAGGAAAATTAAAAATGGAGTGGGATAAGAGTGGTGAACAATCATTTAATACTACTTTAAATGGAAGTCATGCAAAAATATCTTGGGATTTTACTCCATTTCCATTCACAAATAAACTTTACACAGCATTAGAAAATTTAAAAAGTAGGCATTCAGATTTAAAGGAAAAATCTAAGTTTTATTCATTTATAGATCAATCTGTCTGTTTTCCTTTTCAAGATGTTTTTCGTGGGAAAAATGCGGAAGCCCTATATAGGGCAAGCAATTTAAATGTTTCAAGATTCGTCACGCGTTTTCCTTTTTCAATGAAATTGATTGGGTATGCTCGATGCGATCCAATGGAAGGTCAGAAAGCAATTAATGAAGTAATTTATGCAAATGAAGTTTTAGGTCTTCGAGGATTAAAATTACATCCACGTTCAGAAGGATGGGTCGATAATATTAAATCAGAGAAAGTAATAAATGTATTAATTGAAGCCGCAAAACATTCAATGCCAATTATATTTGATACTCGAGGAAAGGGGTCTATTTTAGCAATTGGAGAACTAATAAAATCCACTCGAAATGTAATACAAAGCAAGCATCCAAGCTTATTACCTCATTTTAAAGTAATTATTGCTCACTTTGCTCAAGGAAATATTGGAGATATAGAAGTTTATAATACTATTGTACAACCTAATACTTATGGAGACCTCTCAATGTTACATGGTGAAGGTGCGGGGAATTTTTTTAAAGATTTTAGAAAATGGTTTAATTCCAATAGGAAAGAACAAATAGATGGGCGTAAATGGTCAGAATATTTGTTATATGGTTCAGATTATCCTTACTTTGGAGATGTTCATGCTTTTAAATTAATAATTTATATCATTAATAAATTATTTTTTGATTCGGGGGGAAATATTGAGGATGTAAGAAATATTTTAGGATTAAATCAATTAAACATTTTACCCGAATATAACATACCTCAAATAACTAAAAATGCACAACAATTACCAAGTACGATAATTTCCAGCTTAGGTATGCAAGGAAATATGGGGAGCACGTATGATATGGCTATAAATTCTTTGGCGAGATTATTAATAGAAAATAAAATCGATATTAAAAAGATCTGTCTCCAATTCGATAAATCTTGTGAGAAGATAAATGATGCTGTCTTGTTAACCATGAATTCAATTAGTAAAAAAATAGACATTAATATATTATTAATTAATCTAATAAAAGATAAAATCTCTCTTATTGCACCCATTAATCAGGAGGTTGCATGGAAAAAATTAGGATATAAATATTTTGATCCTGAAGATAGAAATTTATTTGCGTCATTATTTAAAACATGTTATTTAGCAACTGATCAAAACAAGCTAATAGAGTGTTTATCTCCAATTTATAGCTAGTAATCTTCAGAATTTTCCTTTTTTTCTTCAATAGGTAAAGTAAAGTAAAAAATCGCACCCTTATTTCGTCCTTCAGACTCTGCCCAGATTTTTCCACCATGCAATTCAACTAACTTTTTTGAAATATATAATCCTAAACCAGTTCCTTCAATTCCAAGATTCATACCTTGACCAAAACGTTCAATTTTACCAAATTGTGTAAAAAGCCTTTCTTTTTCAGCAGGTGTGATCCCTATACCATTATCTTCAACTGAAATGATAACCTCATGATCATTTAATTGTGTTTTTACATGGATAACACCTTCTGGAGGTGTGTTTTTTATAGCATTCATTAACAAGTTTGATATTACTTCATGAATTGTTTCCTTTTCAAAATTAGTCATAATATCATCTTCTATATCTACTAAGATTGTTTGATCTCTTTTTGCTGCTATGTCTAAGATTTCATTTACTGTAAATTTGATTAAAAAAGAGAGGTTATCGTATTTTTTATTTAATTTTAGTTTTCCAGATTCTAATTGTGAACCTTTCAATATATCTAAAATGATATTTTCCAATCTTATACAACCTTGTTTCATATCTTTAACAATGGAAATAATTTTTGGATCTAATTTATCCTTATGTAGCTTCAATAATAGATCTGCGTTTCCTTTAATTGCGATTAAAGGGGTTTTTAATTCATGGGAAGTTCTTCTTAACAGATCTGTTTTTAATCTATTGATTTCTTTCAATTGTTCTTCAACTTTTTTATACCATGAAATATCTCTGGCAATTAAGATTAGTTTTGTATCCCCTATTTTATCATAAAATGAGTTTCCTATTACATCAAGCCAAATATATTCGCCATTTTTAGCTATAAACCTTACTTGAGTTGTGGCTGAACCTGTTTGAAGTGCAAGCGTTATTTTTTTTAAACTTTGATCAATATCTTCTGGGTGGATTAAAGATAAATCTAAATCCCCTATCAAGTCTTCCTTATTATAACCTAATGTCTTTTTAAAAGCTTTTTCATTGATATATTCTATTTGTAAATGTTTATTAATGATAATAATTAAATCATTTGCATTTTCAGAAATTACACGATATTTTAATTCTGATTCTTTTTGTTGGGTTATATCCATTATAGTGATAAAATTTGCTGGACGTCCTTCATAAATAATCGGTTTAGAGTAGAGTTCACACCAAGCTACATCA
Organism: Promethearchaeota archaeon; assembly: GCA_048938445.1. Lineage (GTDB taxonomy): Archaea > Asgardarchaeota > Lokiarchaeia > Sigyniarchaeales > SOKP01 > FT1-020. The sequence goes on from JBHLME010000087.1 coordinate 15,446, forward strand.
CCAGATTTCTTGATTCCTTTAAATTGGTAATTATTGATATCCATATTTAATCCTAATTCTCTTTCTTTAGCTTTTTCTTGTATCATTCTAATAAAATCTGGGTGAATTGTTTTTTTAATATATTCGCCGGCCTCCCAGTTAAGCATTTCTTCTACAGAATAACCGGTTAAATCAGATAATCGTTGGTTTATGTATTTATATTTATTATCTTGCATTATAATAATTGCTGCTATTGACTGCTCTGCAAGATTCCTAAATTTTTCTTCTGACTCTCTTAATTTTTCTTCAGCTAATATACGTTCAGTAATATCCCTTGATACCAAGATATATCCTCGTTTCCCTTCAGGATCTACGTAATTTTTTGCTCTCACGTCCATCCACATGAGCTTTCCTAATTTATTTTTTATTCTAAATATTTTAGATGTTTCTCCCTTTTCAAGAAGTTCCTTCAAACTTAATTTTACTTTTTTCTTGTCATCTGGATAAATAAATTCATAAATGCTTTTACCTTCGAATTCATCGAGGGTATAACCATAGAGAGAGAACTTTAATTCGTTAGTATACATGAGCCTTAATTTTTCATCTAGTATAGTTATATTATCCGTGATGTTCTCAGTAATAAAGCGATATTTCTCTTCAGATCGTTTTAATTCTTCTTCTGCTAAGATACGTTCAGTAATATCCCTTGAAACCAAGAGGTACCTTAATTCTCCATCAGAATCATAGAAGATTTTTCCCCTCACATCCATCCAAAGATAATTCCCTTCTTTATGTTTCATTCTATAGATTCCAGAGCTTTCTTTCTTTTTTGCCATATCTTTTAAAACTTGAATTGCTTTGTCTTTATCATCTGGATGTATGTAATCAAGTGGGTTTTTATTAATAATCTCATCTACAGTAAAGCCTGAGATCTTTTCTTGACTCTCATTAGCAAATAATAATCTTAATTTTTCGTCAAATACAGCAACATTATCATCAATATTTTCAGTAATAAAGCGATATTTCTCTTCGGATCGTTTTAATTCTTCCTCGGCTTTTTTTTTATCTTCAATAACTTGAATGATAATTTGTAATAAATTTTCATCACCTAAATTTACTAAAGAACCGCTATAATGCACCCAAATAAGGCTCCCTTCCTTATTATAAAGTTGGATCTCTCTTTCAGCGATTTTTCCTTTAATTAATTTTTTAAAATCTTCTATTACTTCTGGAACATATTTTTTTGGAACTCCAGTTACATCTAAAAAGAACTTTCCTATCAATTCATTTTTTTGAAATCCAGAAAATTGTTCAGAAATAGAATTACAATCTATTATTACACCATTCATGTTCATTATGAGCACAGCATTTGGAGAACTATCAAATAAGCTCCTATATTTTTCTTCCGATTCTCTTAATTTTTCTTCAAAGAGCATCCGATCAACTGCGGTACCTATTTCTTGTCCCATAGCTAGAAATAAATCACTTTCGAATTTTGAAAATTTATAGCGATTTTTTGAAATTAAACTGAGGATTCCTATAATAGAATCTTTTTTAATTATTGGCACGCTAGCTATTGATGAAATTCCTAATTCTTTAAATAGTATAGGTGCTTCTAGTGTTTCATTTTCGATAAATATAGGTGTTTTTTTAGAAAATAGAGGTTTGAAATAATCATCATCATATTGATAGTCTTTTATCTCATTCAAAATATCTATAGGAATTCCTTCTTGAATAAAGGTCTTATAATTATCTGGATTTTTACCTAATAAATGAATACATCCCCCTTCAAAATTTAAAAAATTCAAACAGAGATTTAAGATCTTATTTAATAAATCGTGTATATTATTGGCTTGATTTCCAGCTATAATAATTTGGCTTAATATTTCTAGTTTTTCATAGTTCTCTTTAAAGATTTTTTCTTTTTCTACTTGATGCGTAATATCACTAATAATCGCAAAAGAACCATCAAATCCTCCTTTTTCATTAATAAGTGGAACAGGAGAGAGAATTACATTTACCTTTTCCCCATTCTTTTTATTCAAGATAAGTTCATATTTAGCAGAGATTCCTTTTTGCCTATTTGAGAATTCATTCTTAGCGAGTTCTCTAAAATTTTCATCAATAATATCCAAAAAATGAAATCTTGTCAATTCTTCAGAGGTATAGCCAAGCATATCGCATGTTTTTGAATTAACATATACTATCATTCCATTTTTATCTAAGGCCCCCAATCCATCGTTCATATTCTCAACTAGGCTTCTAAAGCGAGCCTCGCTTTGATATAACGCTTCGATAATATTCCTTTTTAAGGTGATATCATAAATAATCGCTTGAATATATTTATCATCACCAATTTTTATAATACTTGTGTTTAAATTGAGCCAGACATCTGATCCATCAGATTTTTGAAATAGAATTTCTATTGGTTCTAAAATTTCACCATTGAGGAGTCTATTGTATCTTTTTAGAATAATTTTGATAAATTTTTTATTACTTTTAGTTATGGGAAGAGCCTGAGGTATTAGCTTACCGATGAGATCTTTTTTTTTAATTTTTTGTGGAAGTAATTGTTCAAATGACTCATTGAAATCATATATTTTACCATTAAGTTCTAATAATAGAAGTGGTATGGAAGATTTATTAAATGAGTCAAAATATTTATCCTTATTTTCATATAAAGTCAAAAATTTACCTCCCAATTATAGATCTAAATAATCTTTTTACTCAAAATTCTAGTAAAAAAGAGTT
>JBHLME010000087.1:18185-18889 GCA_048938445.1 Promethearchaeota archaeon
TCTTTGATTTTATATATTTCAATAAATCTTTTATTGCTAATACCCTTTTGAATATAATAGAGAAATAGAAAACTATAGTCTTTTAATAATAAATATTTGTATTAAGGTGAAAGAAATTGAAAGGAATTATTTTAATTAGTAATGATGAAAAATCTGGGCCTTTTATTGACATTCAATATCCGAGCCTCTTATGTGATGTAGAAGAGATTATTCCTTCAGAACTAATCAAGTTTTATGAAGAACAAAAAGAGAGTATGGTTGGACCGAGTTTTTTTGAGACCAAGCTAAAAGACGGAATAATTTTAGCGTTCTTTTATACCGGATTCTCATCAGCACATTATGTAGGCAAACCGGAATATGCAATCCTGGTTCTCTTATCAGAAGAAACAACTACTGAGAATCTTGAAGGAATGATAAGGAGAATTGCTCATGAGCTACTTCCACAGAGAAATGAAGCTGTTTTTTATGCATTATTCCAAGATTATTACGATTTATTAAAAAATGGTGAATTAGGTCCCTTTTGGGAAGAGATTGGTGAAAAACAAGAACATGACATCAGTGAATCGATAGAAATTAAATCTAACGTAGATGAAGGTAATATTCAAGATAAAAAAGGAGAATTTGTAAACAATAATGAAATTAACCTATTAAAAAAACAAATTAAAGAGCAAGAAAAAAAACTTGAAAATTGGAGTGAAGAATTA
>JBHLME010000005.1:0-70141 GCA_048938445.1 Promethearchaeota archaeon
CCCGGTGCTTTTAATATAGCTGGAGATAATCCTCTCACTTCTAGAGAATTAGCTTCAAGACTGAATGTTAAAATTCTGAAAATTCCTTATAAATTAAGCTTATTTCTTATAATCTTTTCTTATAAATTGCATTTACAAAGAAGTCTTTCCCCAGGGTGGTTACGAATAAGTAAAAATCCAATTATAGTCGATTCCACTAAAGCAAAAAGAATTTTAGGATGGAAACCAAAATATGACACGTTTCAAACAGTAAAAGAATATCGCAAGCATTAGATCAGTTTAATTTATATATCATTTACGACATAATTAGTTTAGATAAACACCTTTTTCATAACATATTTACCTAAACAAATGACTATACCACTAACAGTTTCTATTCAAATTAATTGTCCAATTTGCAGTAAAATGGGGATTATTAAGGTAGAAGAAAACATAGTTGATCAAAGCGAAAGTGGGATAACTGCGATTAATGTCATGCCAAAATTAGTCTGTGATCACTCTTTTGTAGCATATATTGATAAAAATCTGGTAGTTAGAGACTGTTTTGTTTGCGATTTTAAAGTAGACTTACCCCAGTTTCAAATTGACATGCCAATAGGACCTTCAGAACCAAACTTTGATATAGATATTATTAAATTTAACTTGCTTCCTTCTTTAATGGCAAACATACTTACAGGTGTCTATTTTAATAGAAAAGTAGCTGTTATAAATGATTTAGATTTCTTAAATGAAAGTTTTTTAAAATTCTTTAAATATGTGCTTCAAGATTCGTTCAAATATGATTTAAATTTCATTCTATCACCAGAATACAATAGAAATAAAAAACAATATAAGAATCATCTAGTTTTAAAAGGAAATGAAGTTGTTTATGATAAGAAAAATATGATTGAGAATAAGAAAGCAAAAATACAGAATACAATAATACAGAGATTTTTCTCTGAGTATGATTCTCAATCAGGGCTCATTATATTTAAAAATGAGATCACTAAACTCTTTAAATTATCACAAGAACTCATAGAGTTAGATAAAAATCTTAAAAAAAATGAGGATTTCACTTCTAAAAAAGCAATAATGCATATTAATAAAAAATACAATACTAACGTTACATATCCTTATGTTAGTTTATTGATGGATATCATCAAGCATTATTTCATGGTGGAATTGAAAAAGGCTTCAGATAGTGGAGATTTACTTGGATTAATTTAAATATAAGCCCCAGTTTTCTATATACGTATATCTTTTATATGAATTTTTTTTATGAATAAATTTAATTAAAGTTTAAATTATCCTACATTTATAATAAGGTTTAAATAAATAATCTGTCACTAATATTTTTAAATAATTACTAATAAAGGGAAATTCAATGGTAGAATTATTTCCAGAAGATTATGTAAATGGAATCATGAGTACAATATCTTTGATTATACCGATGATAATTACAATTCTAATTTTTGTAAGGTATTTTAGATTTAAAAATAAACAGATAATTTACATAGGAATTTCAACGTTCGGAATAAATTGGTCATATAGTGGTACTGTTGCTGCATTTTTTTGGTTGTTTTTCACTAAAACTTCTTTACCAGAACCCATATATTTCATTCTTCCAATATGTGTATATCCTATTACCCTTGGATGTTGGATTTACTTGGTTTTAGATTTAGCTAAGGTAAAAAAGGCCAAGTTACTTGGATTAATGACTTTTATCATCGTATTAATCCTTGATATAACATATATTTATTTGGCGTTCACTCAAACATCATTACTTGGTGAAATTGTAGAAGGAAGAAATATTGATGTTAAATTCTATGGGTATGCTGCTCTTTATTCACTTATCTCCCTAGGAATCGTTTGGTTAGGATTAATTATATTCTTAAGGGATGTTTTCAAATCTGTTTCAAAAGAACTCAAAGTTAGGGGAACTTTACTATTAGTAGCGCTCATCATTTTTTCTCTTGCCGTTAGTTTTGACTCTTGGGTTGATTTAAACATCCCTCAATTAATTGGAGTAAGAACGTTTGTAATAATATCTGCTATTATATCCTATCTTGGTTGGTTTTTACCAGAACCAATAAAAAGACGTTTAATGAAAGAAAAAAACACGAAAGAATGATATTTTTAACAATTTGAAATTAGTATGAGATAAAATTCTAATTTTTAAATTTTTTTTTTTTTATTTCAATAACTATAAAATATCAATGTTTTTTTCCTTCTGAACTCGTTAACAATAATATTTATATATTTTAAAATAAATAATTATTTTTAAAAAAAAGGGTTTAAGGTTAAATGACTTTAGTACCATTAGATTATCTAAATGGAATTACAGCTTTAATTCATTTTTCTATAGCAGTTGCATTCGTAGTTATCATAATTTCAAGATATTTTAAATATAAAAATAAAATGTTAATTTACATCGGAATTTCAATTTTAGGTTTAGTATGGCTTTACAGTTCTACAGTCATCTCTTTTTTATGGCAAGCTATTACGGGATATCCATTTTTACAAGAAATATACTTAATCCTTGGAATTTGTATCGCGCCAATTACAATGCCATGCTGGATATACGTTGTTCTATCACTTGCACACGCTAAAGATGTAAAATTTTATGTTTTACTAGTATTTATTTTAATCTTAACTCTTTATATCCTATTTATCCTCTTGACTTTTACTCGACCTGAAATAGTTGGAGAAAAGTTAGGAAATATTGATATTCAATTTAAGGGCTATGGAGTCTTCTATTTCTTGGTAAATATGACCATAGTTTATGCAGGATTCATAATATTTATGAGAGATACCTTTAAATCTGTTTCCCCAGAACTTAAACTTAAAGGATTATTTATTTCTCTTGGGCTGATAACTTTTACAGTTGCAGCTACATTAGATGGTTGGTTTGATTTACCTGAAATTCCATTAATTATAACAAGGATTAGCGAAATAATCTCAAGTATTTTAGCGTATATCGGATGGATTATGCCAGAATCAGTAAAAAAGGTCCTACTGAGAAAAGAAACTTAACTTATTAGTTTTTTTTTTCCATATTTTTCTATCAACATGAGATTGGATTAATCGTGTTCTAAGTTCATACAAAGACTTACTAATGCTTACTTTGTATTTTTTAGGATCCAGAAGTCTTTTTGAATCTTCGGAGAGGTGATTAATGTCAATTTCCATCGTTTGCCTTGCTTCACGCCAGTTTCCTAACTTTCCTTGTATTTTTCCTTTATCAACTTTCATTTTTAACAATGTTTCTATCCTAGATGGACCGGAAAGCTTGTAATACCTCATTGGATTTAGCGGATCATAAACAATGTCTTCCTCAAGAGTATCTTTTTCTACAAGTTCCATTACATCCCCAGTCATTAAATCATCATCATCATAAAGACGATATACTTGCTTTTTAGAAGGAATGGTAATTTTTTCAACTTCATTTGCAACTTTAATCTTTGGTTGTTTATCCAGGGATACAAGTTTATACACGCCCCCAAGCGCAGGATCATCATAACAAGTAGCTAATTTTGTTCCTATACCCCAAATATCCACTGATCCACCATGTGTCTTTATCTCTCTGATGAGGTGTTCATCAATATCACTAGAAACAACAATCTTAGTATCTTTGAGACCTGCTTCGTCAAGTAATTTCCTTACTTCTTTACTAAAATATGTAAGATCACCTGAATCGATTCTCACACCAAATAATTGTTTTCCCTTAGCTTCAAGTTCTTTTCCTACTATGATTGCATTTTTACACCCTTCAACAATGTCATATGTATCAATTAATAAGATACAAGCATCAGGATATACATTCGCGTATGCTCTGAATGATTCTAACTCGGAATCAAATGCCATCACCCAAGAATGGGCTTGAGTACCTTGAATGTCCATGCCATATATTTTACCGGCTAAAACGTTTGAGGTCCCTGAGCATCCACCCACCAAGGAAGCTTCACTTGCAGCCAATCCACCATTTGGACCTTGAGCTCTTCGCAATCCAAATTCTAATATTGGTTGTTTTTCAGAGGCTAACCACATTCTATTAGCTTTGGTAGCACATAACGTGGAAAAATTGAAACTATTTAATAAAAAAGTTTCTATTAATTGGCATTGTATAAGTGGACCTTCAACTTCCATTATAGGCTCATGTGGAAAAATGATTCTACCATCATCCATTGCACGAATGGTTAATTCGCATTTCCATTTCGCTAAATACTCTAAAAATTCATCTGAAAATATTTTTTGTTGTTTGAGAAAGAGAATATCTTCTTCAGAAAAATGCATCTCACATATATTTTTTATAGCTTTGTTTATCCCATAACAAATTGCGTATGCACCTTTAAATGGAGCAGTCCTGAAAAACAAGTCAAATACTGCTTGTTTATGGGCAATTCCTCTTGCAAGATATCCATTAGCCATTGTAAGTTGATAATAATCCGTTAGCAACTCATATCCATCTATAATTTTAATTCACCCAAGACTATCTTAAAATAAAATAAAGGATAAAGATATAAAATAATTTTTGCTTATTTTTTATTTTTCTTTTTAATTATGATTTTTTTATATAGATCATCTATGGTTTCAACAGGTATTTCTTTAGTTTGTTTACTTCTAAGCTGAATAGCTCCTTCAGGGCAAATAACCACGCAATTTCCACAACCTATGCATCTATTGAGATTTATATTTGCTTTTTCATTAATTAGAGTTATAGCAGTTATCTGACAGCGATCTATACAGTTTCCACATCCTATACACGATTCTGGATCAATTTCAGAAAAATAATTAGAAGTGAAGAATTTCACTGGGATAGGTAATCTTTTAAAAGAAGATAAAGCGCCACAACAACAATTACAACAACAACAAATCACGTGTGGTTGCACGGTATTACTTACTTGAATTACTAATCCATCATCTTGAGCTTTTTTGACAATATCAAGAACATCATTTTTGTCTATAGATCGACCCCAACCATTATTTATAAAAAAATCAGCATGCCAACCAAAAGGGAAGCAGGTCTCCCTAAGAGAAGTTTGTTTACATGGTTTTCCAAGGAGTTCCTTTCCATTACGACATATGCAGTCGACGACTGCTATTGGTCCATCAAAATTCTCTATTATTTCTCTTATATTTTCATAGTTGGCAACACCTAATTCATGTGTAATGCTTTCCTCTACAGGAATTGTCCTTAATTGTGTAATTCCAGTCCTATTTAATTCTTTTCCAAAAGCTTCGACTGTATATTTAAAAACATCCTTAAGAAATTCTTTTGTCAGATTTTTTACTTGATATTCAAACATACCAATTACAAGAACGGCATTAGCATATAATTTTTCTCCATTTTCCATTTTAAAATTGATACATCCTTTTTTAACCATGACATTTAAAATCTTTTCAAACTCTTCCAGCGAAATCCCTTTATCTATTATTCTACCTTGAATGCTTTCAATAGTCTCAAATGAGAAATTTAAAAACCGTGCAATTTCTGCTTCTTCTGGAGTAAATAGGTGTTTCAGAATGCGTAATTCGACACCGGATTTTGTAGCAGGAAAACCTATCGCAAATGTATAAAGATGCTTTTGTAACTCTCGATAAATATTCGTGTTAGTTGCAGTCATTATAATATCAATAAAACTAATTTTTCTTAAAATGATCCATTTAGAATTAATTATAATTTTTCGATTTTTCGAATATTTTTAACTATAAGCATTTGTAAAAAGTTATCTCTTGTTAATTTCCCATTAACTTTTACTTTATCTCCAGGTTTTATGTTATTATCATCCTGTAATTTTTCGCTTATTCTCAGATTTAATTTTTCAGTATTGATAATATCATCCTCTCGAAAATCACTCTTTCTATTTATCCTTGGTCCAAATTTCACACTACTTAAATAAATCACGTAATATACTGTAGAAATCTCTTGAAACACTTGAGTTTTTTGTTCAAGTTTTACAACTTCTCCTTCATATATAGTGATACTTTTTTCAATCAGGTCCATTAAAGGAAAATCTTCAGAACTTTCATCGACAAGACTAATTATATTCTCCTCTTCTTTAAAAGATCCTGCTGAAATTTTTATTGAACTAAGAGATGCTTCAAAATCTTCAGGCAATCTCGTTAAACTCCAATCATCAAGGGAAAACCATCCTTGTTTAAAACTAAAAATAAATCCAACCCAAAAGTGATTACATAAGCCCATGTTTGAACCAATTCTACAATCACAGTCACGTTCGGGATTTCCAATATTTTCGGAAGTAATTGATAAATAGGAAGTGGATTCCCAATTCATTCCTTTAAAACTTATTTCTATTTCATGCTCATCTTGATTAACAATTTTAATATTATCTATTCTTTCCCTGTCCTTTCCATTTATTTTTTTAAAAGCTACTTGAATGCCATCCTTGACAATATCTAATTCTTTTTGCTGTATGAGATCATTCATTTCTTCTTCAGAAATTGAATCTAAGAGAAATTCAATTAGTTCTGATTTTTTAAGTCTAGAAAATCCTTTTATTTTAAAATCCCTACAAATACTTTTTAATCCTTCCACGCTTAAATAGGGTAAGAGATAGGTTAATATGGTTCTATCATCAATAGTTCTCTTCATTTTACTCCTCTTTAAATCATAATATTATTTATTCGAGAATCCTTAAAATAATATTTGCATTGCGAAAATTAAACTAATAAAATTGATCTTATTAATGTTAAAATTTTAAAATTAAATAAAAGAAAATCTTCATAATTTACTACCGTATTTTTGTTATTTTCTTTTTTAACAGTTGTTTTTATTTAACATAGGTGTTTAAATATATAATCTGAGAGGATAGAATAAACATAAAATGTAATGAAAAGATTTAAATACAACTTAAACAATCTTTAATACATTCAAATATGTATTTGAATAAATGGTTTACTCGATACCAAAGAAGCCGAGATAAAGAACATTGACGATTTAGCTCAATGCATTGAAAAAACGGGGTTTTTTAAGGAATATAATCTGTGAGGATTGCATGGATATTAACAATAACCGTAAAATTTAAATAATCAGTGTTCTTTTATTTATTAAACTAACGGTGTTAGCTAAGAAATGTCGAAAATTAAAGATGATTATATAAAAGAAAAATTCGGAATGATCAAGTTTGGTGAAGAATCTTCAATTCCTTACATTGATTTCGAGCGATCCCTGAACTCCTATTTAAAAGATAAGGGTACTCCGCGCTATTCACATTACATGACACAAAAAAATTCTAAAGGAAAATTTATTGATGACTTTGAAGAAGGTTTTGAAGAATTCTTCAAATAATACAAAAATTGTTTAATATATTTTTTATTTCTTTTTATTTTACTTGTTATTTGACTGTTTTATAGAGAATAAATTTTTTTTTATATGACCTAAACAAGTTCATAAATTCATGAACCTGTTTCATTTAAAATTATGGAAATCTATAAATAATGTAAAGGAGAGCATTATTATTTTTGGAACTATGTTATGAATGTTAGTATTTCCTTCTATTCTAAATTCATGTAATTTTTTAATAACATCTTGTGTAAGGGTAAAATAATATTTACTTGTAATGAATTTATCTTTTAAAATGTCAAGAACCACGATTAATTTAAAAAAAATCTTTCGCTCTCCTTTTATCACTATAATATTTTCTATGTTTTTCTGAAATGCATTTCGTTAGAATATCTATTAGTAAATTTTCAAGCAATGCTCTTATTAAAATTGGTACGAACTTATATAATTCATTTTCACTATCAGTTGAGTATGTATTAAGCGAGTGTATAAATTTATCATAATCAGGTAAATTATAATCATAGAAATTTATATCTACTATTTTTTCCACATTCTTAAGAGATTCATTGAGGGTAATATTTTTTGATGATTTCATTTTCTTGCGTTTTATTGTTCTATCATTCTTTTTTTATTCATTATATATTTCAAACGTCTAATTCTAAAAGATTAAGACATTAAGTATTAAAATTTAATAGATATAAAGTAATAGAAAAAATTCTCTCACATATCACTATCATGCATATAAAAATGATAAACCATGAATCCCCCCTGAGTTTTAAATAATGCATTCTAATTCATCGTGAATTTTTAGATCAGGTCTTTCTCATCGTGATGAATTAAATTCAAAACATTATCCCTCACAATTATGAGAATATTTTAAACATGTAGTAAACTTCCTAATATTAACAATAAATAAAAAAAAAAAGGAAAAGATTAAGTTTAATCTGCAAAGAAAATATAGGAGGAATAATCTGCTAATTGTGGATTTTGTGGATTATCACTTGCATCGACGATCCCTTTCGCATAATAAAATGAGTCAATTGCATCATACCCCACTGCCACATGATCAAAGAAATGAGCGGAAAAAGCACCTTCATATGGAACATCATGACCGTCCAATGTATAAGAAGAATGTTCTGTATCTGAACTAGACATAGCAAAATATGGTTCTGACCGAAAACGGTTGACCCAATCTCCCGAATAACAGGAATCTACAAGATGAGCTTTTCTAGATGTTTCCAGGCCATCCATTAATACACGGAACCTACTTGAAGTTACTATTTCACCTCCAGGGTTGAAATAGGCAGCTGAGACACCATATATAGGATCAATACCTCCATGCCCCATTAGATAAAGAAAAATCGTATCACCTTCCTTTTCATAGTTATCAATAAATTTAAACATCTCCTCGAAATTCTCTGGATTCTTGAATTCATATATCACGGTAAACCCTTCTCCACGTAAAATATTAGCATATCGATCAATTCCTTCTTGAATTCCAGCGTCACTTGCCCATATAAAGACCGCAATTTTTTCAGGATCACGGTCATAAATATTTCCACCCTCATATGGAATGAATTCTACGCTATCAATACTTATATAATAGCTATCATCACCACCTCTCATTATAATGTAAGCTATCTGGAAATCATCAACTATTTTATTGGGATCTACACTGATCTCCACAGAATCTATACCGAAATAGAAACCCTCATGATCTTGGCTTCCATCCATGTAATTGATATCAAAGTAAATCATTGACCAACCTGTCATCCAGTCTCCGGCCCAATACTCATAATGATCCATTTCTGCATTTATTTTAATTCCTCCTAGTCGTACATCTGGAATATCATAATTAATAATCACCCCAGATGTTCCTGCATATCCATATGTTTCATATATTGGCGCTCGATTATCTTTGAGTCTAAAAGACGTCGAATCGAAATGATAAGTATCGTCAATATCTCCTGAAATTACAGTACCTACAAGAATTTCGTAATTGGTAATCCAAATAGGTTCATCTACGACTAAAATGAGCACTTTTTGAGAATAATAGGAATTATTAGACGAATCATGTCCTAATAGCTGAACTTCATGATAACCAGGCTCAGGTGTTGGAATCACGTGGTCAAGCGGAATTTTAATTGCAGTGCCCCCCTCTAAAGGATCAATAATGTAAAATAAGTCTTCCAAATCGATCTCCCTGCAAATTTCATAGTCAAGCTCTAATCCAATCATTCCATTTATATTATATGAACCTCTTTGAACCGGATTCGTTACTTTAATGGGATGATCATATTCATAAAATAGCTGAATCGTGGCCAAGTCCATCTCTACAGTTACTCCTGGACTCGTATAAAAAATAAAGTCCCATTTACCTTTATTGCGCGTATGAATTTGAATCTCTACTCTTCCATCATTATTTATATAATTAGTAAAGTCTGGGTCATTTAATTGATGATGATTACCGCTACTTGGAGTTGTAGTATCAATCGTGTAAATTTTCCAATTGTTTTTAAAATCGGTATCTAAGACATGTTCCCACGATTTTGAGCCATCACTATTTTCATGTCTTATATATATTCTATTGAATCCCCCTCCTTTTGTTCTAGGAACGGCTCTAATCTTAAGGGTAATCAAAAAATCTTTAAGTGTAATATCTTCGTATCCAGGTTCGGTACTTACATCGAAATACATCGTATCATATACATTTATCACCGATTCTGTTGCTAAGGAGATATAACGATAACGATATGTATTTCCTCCTTCAGCTTCAGCCCAATCTGTATTAGGATTAGGCCATATAGCATCGGGGGTATAATAATACCCTTTTTCTACGTGGTCATGAGGACTTCTCAGTGCAGGTCTTGGAGCATTCGGAAATGAGTAGAGTATATCGCTTGAATTTTGTCCTAATGCTTGATCATTATTAAGATTAATATCACTTGTATTGATGTCCGGAAAAAACATAATTGCTACCATGACCGTAATAAAAAAGAATGGAAATATAAGATTTTTATTACTCTTTTTTCTCTTATGGATTTTATCTTTCATTTTTATTCATACTTCTTTTTTTGATTTTTATCTTAAATTTGATCCTTAGATCAGACTTTATTATGTAATTATTTATTTAAACGTTATGAATATATAACTATACCTATCATCGTTGTAAGTATATATCTGATATTAACCTTTGATGAAATATCTCATCTTTTAAATGTTTCGGATTAATCTATCTTTAGAATTTCTTTAACTAAGACATTTTTTTGGCAGTAATTTTCAATATAGTCTGAAATTATATATTTAATCACTTACATGACATTTGAATCTAAACTTACAATCCCTCCCGAGTTTTAAATAAATAAAGATTTTTAGATCCTGAATGTTTCGCTCGGGTCTATCACATCGGTAAACATTAAGTAACCTTCCGATCATCCCTTCTAATAACAAGACAATTGATGAATTGTTTGACGGAGGCTTTCGCTGGAATTTGGTCCATCTCTTATATGGTTCGAATAAATTTATTTCTAATATCCTTCATGAGGTTGTTGTAAATTTCCAGACTATCAAAGAAGGGAAGATAGCATGGATTTCAGGAGATAACAGGTTCAGACCGTATGAAATCAGCAAGATTGCGGTAAGCAAGAAGCCATCACCCTCCAAAATTCTTGATAACATCCTCATATCCAGGGCATTCTCGTGGGAAAGACTTGTCGAGCTGGTTCAAGCAAGACTGCCTGAAGTAAACAATATCAAGGTGATAGTGGTGGCGGGATTCACGAACCTGCAACCAGATCACGAGAAAAAGACCATCGGAGACCTCTTGGGAGCAATCGAGGGAATGAAAAAAACCATTTTCAAGTCAAATCCCCTGTTCATTCTCACGGCACCATTGAATGAATATTCTGACTTCAAACCGAAAGGAGGACACGCGCTATATCATTTTGGAAGCGTGTTATTGGTCATTGAAGAGACCGAGCGTTCCATCAGTATAGACTCGTCCAACATCCATTCCTTCTCGAAAAGGAAATCGTGAAATACAAGCCCAAGAAATTAAAAAGAACGTTATCCGTTCCCGATAAAAATAAGACTTTGGATGCGTGGTTATGATGAAGTTCATGCAATAGACATCAATCTAATACTTCCTAAATGAGGAGAAAGATAAGAATGAACCTGAATAAATTTATAAATTTCTCTTTTATATTCCATTAATGCATTTAACTTTCCAATTTCCCAATCTAAAACCTCAAAACTTTTATATATGCGGAAATACTCATTAATTATGGGAAAGAGAATCTCTCTACTGCTCTTTTCAATCCTACAATTCCACTTTGAAAGAGAATTAATGATAAACTTGTAGTATAGGGTATTATCATAAATTCTAATATTATAAAGTAATTCAGCAGAATCTATTTTAAATTGATCCAAATCTAATTTAAAATCAGGAATATGGCTTAGTTTTTGACTTGTTTTGATCCTAATTTTTCCTTTTTTTATTTTAAAAATTTGAAGGTAATATTGCAATGATGATTTTTATTTTAAATTGTAATTAGCATTTTTATATAAGAAAAACATTATTATTGGATATGGAAGGACCAAATGATCTCCCATCATCAATAGAAATTGAAGAGCAACAAGAAAAAAATGAATTCATGAGGGGGATTACTATTTTTATATCAGAATTAAAGGATGGAGCTCTACAATTTTCAATAAAATCAGAAGATTTTTTCAAGAATTTAAAAAAAGGAATTCAAATAAATCTCAGTAAATTAAAATCAAAATGGAATAAACTTATTTTTGGAGAAAAGGAAGAAAAAAATGTCAAACTCACAAAGAAACTAATGAAAAAATATCAAACATTAGAAAGGAAACTCGCAAAAATTGAATCTACTACTACAACTACACATGAACTTGCAAAACAGATCAAGGAAGATACCTCTCAAATCATGCTGGATATCAACGATGTATCATTAATCTTGGAAATGGTCATGGACAGAGTTGATAATGTTGAGGATTACATGAAAAGGAATTTAGGAAGTGATTGGAATAAGATAAAAAATCACTGGTTAAAATATAAGAATGATGAGATTACTAAGGGAGAATTCATCAAGTTTGGTTTGAAAAGTATTGGAAAAAAATTCTTGAGTATCTTTATTAATATATCAGGTTAAAGTGATAGAAATAATTGAATTGAAATTAATTTCTCTTATGAAGAAAAACAGATCGACTCGTCTCTAAATCTGATATAAATTATATATGAAGTAGTTATAAAGAATGAAAAAAAATAAGTATTGAGGAGGAATTTTTAATAAAATAAAGTTGAAATATATAAAAGTCTGAATTATTATATTATAATTAGAATAATTCTAAAATGAATAATTTTAACTTGAATCCAAAATTATACAATTTGAGAATAATATAAAAAACTATTAAAAATTTCGATAAAAAAAAGATGTCTGATAAAGAAATTTGGACGATAAAACTGGATTGGCTTAATATCGTAAATCTTTTAGGATTAGATAAGATTGAACAAATCTCAGAAATAAAAAAAGAAAAAGCAATAAAAAAGATTAGTAAATCATTTGATACTGATGTTCTATTAGAAAAAGATCCTGATGAATTGGATAAAATTGTAGCCGATGAATTGAGAGAAATAATGAAAAAAGAATTAACTCAAAAGGCTAAAGACCAAGAAAGAAGGGAGAGAGAATTTCAGAGTAATTTTATTCCATTTAAGAATGGTGGAATAATAAATATAGATCCGAGAGACCTTAAAGACCTCGATATTGATATTGATGGAGATCCTTATGATCTTCTAAAGAAGTTAGCTAAAAAGTTTTTTAGAGGAGATAACGATTCAGACGACGATAAAGATAAAACTAAAGAAGATAACACGGGATATTACATCTAAATCATTCTTTAGGAATTATTTTTAAAAAATTTAACTAATTTTTAACCTTATTTACTTCATATAATATTTTTATGAGTTCTCTTTTTCTTTAACTTTTTTCGAGATTTCTTCTTTTAGTTTTAAAGCTTCAGCGTGATCTGGTTCTATTTCTAATGCTTTCTCACAACAAATTAGTGCTCTATCAGGCATTTTTAAGTTTATATATGCTATTGTTTTAGAATACCATGCATGAGAGATATTCGGATCTTTATCTAAAGCACTATTAAAACATAAAATTGCTTCCTTATATTTTTTTAAATTAATGAGAGAATTACCTTTATTTAATAAAACTAATTCAGGTACCTGGGGATTTAATTCTAAAGCCTTATCAAAACAGTTAATAGCTTCTTTATATTTTCCAAGCAGACTCAGCACAAAACCTTTATTTTCCCAAGCTTCACAATTATCTGGATGAAACGATAAAAACATGCTATAGTAAGTGATAGCATTCTCATAGTCCCCATTCTTTTTATATTCATTAGCCTTTTCAAGATCACTTTGAATTTCCTTCTTCTCTTCAACGAGAGTAATATCATTTTCTTTTGAATCTTTCTCTGTTTCTTTTACACTTCCGGATTGATCACCTTTTTTTCTCAAGGGTTTACCACAATATTTACAATAAAAAAATTCGTTTCCAACTCTTCCTCCGCAATTTGTGCAAAAATTCATGCTTATTCACACCTATAACTTTTTGACAAAAATATAATAATTTATCTCTATTAGAAAAATTTCTATCAATATGATATTCATTTAGGGATTAATGCTTATAAACTTTTAATTTATTGCTTTTTACATTAAGGAATTACTTGTCATTATTGTTAATTTTTACAATCATTTAAAATATTAAAATATTTCACATCTCTTGAGATAAGATTTCGTTCAAAAGAGAAATTAAAATATTGAACTCTTCAGGATCGAATGAAGATTCTGCTTTACTAAATAATAAATAATAAGGGGATGCTCCTTTTGTCAGTTTAAAACGCTTGAAAATAAAAAATTTACCCATTCTTTCTATTTGAGTGTAATTATCTTCTTGGTCTTTATGTTCCGTTCTTTCGAAACCATCATTTAATCGCAAAAAGTAAGGTGAAAGGGAATTTAATATTTTTTTAATAGAATCATTTTCATAATATGAGCCTATGATAAGCGAGTTATTATCCAAGAGTTCAATTCCTTCAATATTGCATTTTTGAGCAAATTCTTTAATTGAATTATCAATTACTTTACCCTTAGGATATAAATTGATTAAAAGTTTAGACATGGCATTTACAATTGATGGTAAATTAAAAATTGTAGTTTTATAGAATGAAAAATTCTTATAATTTTTAAAACTTTCAATTTTCTTTTTTAAAAACTGATATGTATCTTCCATTTTAGTATCAGTGTCAACCATTAATTCAGGATCAAATTTATGAAAAAAAACATGGATGGAAGGGGTGATTCCAAGTTCAGTGAATTTATCTACTACATCATATAAATACGAACAAGAATCCACGATACGTTCACGGTCCTGTACATCAACGACATATATCATTATATCCGTTCCCCTAAAGATCATCTGAGCTTTTTCTAAATAGGTTTTACGAAATCGTTCTTGCCCTCCAAGATCCCATTCAGAAATAGTCATGCCCAAAAATTCAAAATTCCGTCTCTCAGCATTTCTAGTGGGTTTAATAGTTGCAATTTTTGAAATTTCTCTCAATAAAGAAAAGATTATGGATGTTTTTCCGGCATTATCTAGACCAGTAAAAATAATCTTTCGAATATTGGAACCATCTTCTGACGTCATGATGTATGGTTTATTTTTTTTGCTTTTTAATATAACAAGAATTTTCCTTATAAATAATTATTTCAAAAATTGAATTTAGTTTGGTTGAATAAAGTGTATTAAAATCTAGTTTCCTACAAGCTAATAAATAATAAATTATCTTTAGATTCTAAAAAAATAGATTTCCTTGAATTTAACAAAGTTTTATACTGTTTTTTGTTAAGTAGAGAAAGATTTTCTTTATTAACATTAGAACAGTGGATATGGACTAATTTCTTTTCAATTAAATTTACTAATATTTCATAAAAATCATTATTTTTATTTTTTGAGTAGTTTTTCATGTTTGAATTCAAGAATGAAATTATTAACCTCCTATCGAATCGTTTGTTAAGTTCTCTTAAACTTGAGTCCTCTTGAGGATGATTAATAATTAAATTTCCTTCCATGATAAAGATAATTCTACCCATATTTATTTAATATTTTAATATGTGTGTAATACTTTGCTTTTATGATCAGGTTTCGTCTTATATATTCTTGATATTGTTTCAATCAAAGATATTTAAGGATCTATGAAAAGATATCAGTTAAATAAAATTTCCTTACTATTTTAAATGATATTTTATAGACTAAAAAGCTCTAAATAAATTTGCCTTTCATATTTCTTTAATGCTTTTAATTTACTATTCCATTTAATTAGATGATACCATTCATAAAGTATGTATATTATTAATATTGCTTGTGAACCAATTGTTAAGATTATTATTACATCTAATAAAAAAGGTCGTTGGGGGGGTAATCCTTGGAAATAGCTTGTATAATACCATACGATATAAAATAAACAAAATAAATTCAGAACTATAAAAAAATTTCTGATAATTCTCATATTCTTAATAATTCCGTAGAAAAAATCTGTTAAAGTTAATTGGTTTTTAAGATTTTCGATTTCTTTATCATAATTTTTTATGTTTAGCTCTGATAATTGTTGTATCTTATAATTCTTTAACTTATTTTTCCAGCGGAGCAAAAATAGATAATTTATAAGGGCAAATATCCCAATTATCAACAATAAAATTATTGGTAACAAGACTTCAAAAAGGGGTGGAGATGGACGGGGTTTAGGAGGTGCTGAATAACTCTCTAGATTAAGAATCAATTGAAAAACAAGACTAATAAACTGAGCAGAAACGATAAAAATTGGGACTACCGCACTAATAAGGAGAAACATTTTTTCATGATTTATATAATTAAGTCCCACATTCTCTAATCTGTTGAATATCGATTTATAAGCTGAATTTTCTTCCTTCATTTTGTTATTATTCTCAACCATTAGTATCACCTTTTAATTAAATGCCTCCATATCTGTGTTAATCTGAACGAACCATTGATAACGTTCTCTTCCTTTTTCAGTGGTATTATAAATGATCCTCATTCTTTGACCCCAAGATTCTTCATTTGATGTAATATAACCAGCATTTTCTAATTTATTAAAATATTTTTCTGCTGTAGTTGATTTCAAACTACAATAATCAATTAAATGTGATTTAATTATTCCTTTCCTAGGATTAGCCTTATTTCTTTCTGCACGTAATATATTCTCTAATATTCTTTGAATTATTATGTTCATTGTGCGATAATTAGTTTTTGGAGCCTCTTCTTTTAATGTAAATTTTTTAATTTCTTGTGCAAAAATCTCGTGAATTTCCTTTAACTTATTATAATCCTGTTCCCTTTCACCATGTCTTTTCTTTAATTGAATCATTTGCTTAGATGCATCTTTAAATATTGGTTCCAAATCTTTAATATGACGATGATAAATATAATCATCTGATTCTCGAAAAACCAATGAAAAAGAGCCTACACCAGAACCACCTCGTCGATATTCATCATCCCATTCAAATAATAAAGAAATTATTTTTTTTCTTCCTGATGAAAATGGAAGAAATGCCAAAGATCTGGTTGAGGTTGAGGCCTCATCGAATAAAAAATCAATAGTTTTTTGAGCGATTTGATTTGCAAATTTAGTTTTAATTTCTGGGTATGATGCTATTGGTATAGGACCTATATGATCATCAAATTCACAAATAATTAAACTAAATTCTAATTCATCAACCATTGGAATAGCTAATGATTTCATTATGAATAGGATTGATTTATTTAATGTTTTGGGATTTAAAAATTTAGACTCAATAATACCTTGAAAATAATTATATTGTTTTATAAATGGTTCTGTACCATTGGTTCATAAGAATTTAAATATACTTTTTTTGATTATTTTTATAAAATTTTTTAAAAAAACATTGAAGTATTTACATGAAAATTAAAGAAATATTCAAATTTAATAAAAAACATGCTTTTATATATCTGGGATTCATTCTTACAGTAATCTTATTTTTGTATATATTTATTGGTAATAGACAGGCCTTTCCTTCGATATATACCGAGTCCTTCATAAATATTATTCCTGGTCCATTAATCACGGATATTCTTATTTTATATTTTCTTCCTATTGTAATTGTTTTTATCATCCTCAAGTTTGCACCATCTATTAGTAGTGTTTACTTGAAAGTACATAAAACTGTATATCTTGGAAGAAAAACATTAAATTATGGAATAGTTGAATTAAAACAGGAAAGGAAAATATGGACTTTACTAAGAAGAGCTTTTCTTATCGGATTTCTTGCTTTTTCATTCAGCTCAAATCTTGTTTTTGCACAATTGGGAGGTTTATTTCGAGCACACATGATACCAATGAAACCTGGAGATGAGGCATTACTAGGAGCTGAAGCGATGTTTCTTGGAACATTTTTGTTTACTTCCTTATCATTTCTTATTGTCCTGCCAATTTGGATCATCGAAGACACTGGTATAATGGTATATCGTACATTTCCCGAAGAATTAAGGACACCTTCAGTAAAAGGAGCATATCGATTATTCGAACAATTAATAGAAGGATATACAGGTATAAATACTGTTATTACCCTTGTAGTGATTATCAGTAACGTCATACCTGCAGTTCTAGGGACACACGGTATGATTGTACCAATAATATTAATAATTCTTCCGCTACTTGTTATTGGTCTATTTGCTTTTGCACTGATAATTTATGAAAATTCAGTTCATTCGACAATACAAAAGATGCATGATAAATTATCTAAAAAAGGATACCAGTTCATATCTATTCCAAATTTTAATGAAATTACATATCAAAAAGAAATTAAGAAGGATTTGAAGGAGTAATCAGTCATGAGAAAAAAGGTTAAAATTTCCATAATCATCGCTGTTATTGGCACAGCTGTTATAATTTCAGGAGTAATCATATTTCAATTCTTTATTTCTCCACCATATAATCCTTTAGAAAGATATGTTCTCTGTGTAAGAGGATCAACAGATTATGGAATTAATAATCTTACAGCTAATCCTGATTTCACAGTTACAGATCATGCGACTGGTCTCATGTGGATGATGAATGACAGTGGCACGACCATGAACTGGAGTGAGGCACTGAGTTATGCTGAGAATCTCAATTTTGCGGGATATAATGACTGGAGATTACCAAACGCAAAGGAACTTCAAAGCATAGTTAATTACACCCGTGCTCCAGATGCAATTAACGCATCCTTACGTGGACCGGCCATTGATACGAATTTTTTTAACATCACTGAAGAAGAATCTTGGTTTTGGACAAGTACAACTCATATTGAGAATGGATATGGTGTTTATGTCTGTTTTGGTATCGCTTCAGCTTACAATACCTCTGCTGGAGATTTCTCAATGAATGCTCACGGTGCTGGTGCTCAACGAAGTGATCCAAAAAGTGGAGATCCTGCTGATTATCCGCAAGGTCATGGACCACAAGGTGATCAAATCCGAATATATAACTATGTGAGAGCCGTTCGCAACGATACTATTGGTTCCGTGAATTACAAGGTTGTAGACACGGGTCAAACAGGTTTTTTTGGAGAAGGCAACAATTTGATTTCTGAACCAATTGTTGGACAACCTTATTATGGACAAGATGCACATTATGATGGATTTCAATTTTCTTATCAAGATAACGGTGATGGAACTATTAACGATTGCAATACGGGATTAATGTGGCAGAAGGCTCCTGCTTCGGAAAAATATAATTGGAATGATGTTTTATCCTATGCTGAAAATCTATTTTTTGCGGGATATTCAGATTGGCGTTTACCAACCATTAAAGAATTATACTCATTGATAAATTTTAATGGTGATATCAATACACGCACACCCTATATCAATACGGATTATTTTGATTTTGAATATCCTGATACGAGTACAGGTGCCCGGATTATCGATGCTCAATATTGGTCGTCAACGAAATATGTAGGAAAAATCATGTACGGTCAAGAAGGAGCTTTTGGAGTAAATTTTGCTGATGGACGAATTAAATGTTATCCTCTTTCACTAATTTAAAGAATAAATTTCTTTTTTTTTTTTAATTTTATAAACTCTAGAATAATTCCCCTATAATATTAGGATATTCCTACTAACATCTATGATTCTACGTGAAACTACAGTTTCACGAAAATAATTATAATAAAATAAAAAAAATGGAAATAATATGGGGAAATCAATATACCAGTATTTGATCAAAATTAACCAAAGAATATTTTGTTTTTTCAATAATATTTGGGAAAAAGACAACAAAACTTTTTATGTTTAAATGATTATTAATCCTAGCAAGCGGCTTGTAAAAATCGTTAAAGAACAAAATACCGCTTGCGTGAATAAGGTTTTTAATATGGTAAATGGAACTGTAAAATGGTTTAATAGCCGAAAAGGTTATGGTTTTATCGCCTCAGAAGAAGGGGCGGACGTTTTTGTTCATTATTCTGCCATTAAAGCAGACAACGATGAATACCGTTCATTAAATGAAGGAGATAAGGTTGAATTTGAAATAACTGAAGGTCAGAAAGGCCCACAAGCTACTGATGTTGTTGTCACGGAACATGCTCCACGACAACAGAGATCATTTCGTTATTAATTAAACAAATTAAACTAATCTTATACCTGAACAAATATATTAACAAATAATAAGTATGAATTAATATGGAATAAGCTTTAGGGTTTTTCGGATATTATGGATTCTTATTAATTTTTTTTTAATTTTTTACCATATCCATTTAAATAGTAGATTATATGAAATTTAATTAGTATTTTATGATTAAGTCATGGGTAGAAATAATGGAAACAAAACAATCAGTTAAATTAAAAAGAGCTAAGGGTATTGGGGGAGTATTACAAAAGCAGCTCGCACCCCTCGAAACAAACGAAAAATTTCTGGAAAGGTATTCAAATCTAAAATTAACACTTTTATTGAATGCAAAAGATTCAAAATATGCCGCTGTTGTAAGATTTAATGATGGCAATATAATGGTTGAATCAGTGAGTAATGCTGACGAAAA
This sequence comes from Promethearchaeota archaeon, assembly GCA_048938445.1. Classification (GTDB taxonomy): domain Archaea; phylum Asgardarchaeota; class Lokiarchaeia; order Sigyniarchaeales; family SOKP01; genus FT1-020. Next base: position 20,430 of record JBHLME010000005.1, read on the forward strand.
AGCATTATCTAAAAAGGTTTTATTTTGGGATGGAATGCTTAAAACTACCACGCCAATTTTCTTGAAAATTGCTATGGGTGAACTTGGCTTAGGAGCAATGGCAAAAAAAATGATTTCCAGAAAAATAAAAGCAAAAGGAATAAAAAATTTACTTAAATTACAAAAAATATTTGCTCTCTTATAGAAGCTTACCTCTTATTATAAGATTTAATGATTAAAAAATTATCATAAAATTATAAAGTATTTAAGAAATTTAATAAATAGATTAATTCTTGAAATAAAAAAATTAAAAATAAAAAGGAAAATTTGTTTATTTTTTACGTTTTCCATCAATCTTTTTGATGATGACAGCTTCGGCGTGGATCTTGCAATTCTTGAGTATTATCTTGAAGCCTCCCATACCGCCTGCTCCAGGAACTGTAAATGTTTGAGTACCCATTGGAACCATGGCACCAGCAGCTTCATATCCTTCTTCTTCTTCCTCTTCCTCTTCACCAATAGCCATCTTATAAGCATCAGTTTCGATGATTGGATGTTTCTTCTCCTCTAACCATGCTTGTAATGCATTGATCTCATTCACATCTTCTTCAGTAGCAATCTTATCGACTAAATCAGCTGGGAGAAATTCCGCAACTCTATCCTTAAGTGCTTTGCCCATCCATACAACCGTTTCGATTCCACCATCATATTGTTGATATTTTGGACTGGCGATGTATTGAATACTGATACCATTGAATCCAGGCATTTGCTTACCGCCACCTGTTTGGTTTGCCATTGCACTGAAAGGAAGTCCGTTAATCGCTGGACCATCATGACTTCTATCAATGATTCCATGTCCACCAATTTCAGGAATTAAAAAGTCAATAGCTTCAAAACATCCACAACTCGTATGTGGAAATTCCATTCCCGAATACAAATAGATTGTCTCGATTTCACCAAGCGATCTTTTCTTTATCATGTCATTAATTCCTTGGTAGTGCCCAGCAAAATTGTCATAGCATTCTCCGGGAGGAACTTCAAAGATAGGTCCCTTTGGGTCAACCTTTGCTGCCGCACGCGCGTCAAACCAATTGATGCTGCCACAAAGTGAGGTTCTGTCAGGTGTAATGCAGCAGGCATGAGTTGGGGCAAAAGATTGACAGAGAACACATCCATAGAACATGTCTACATCCTCATCATGTAGTCCTCTCGCTCTTTCGTCTCGTGCATTATAAACTTCCATAGCCATTTTATGTGGTTTCTCAATACTTTTCTTGTCCGTATAGAAAGTTACCTGTGCTTTTTCAATGATAGGTAATTCTGCTTTAAAAAGCCTAATTAAAATTGTTCCTAACATTTCTAAGGTATTAAAACCCTTCTCAAAAGCTTGAATGCTAATCCTCATCCAGTTTGTATATCGCTGGTTCAGATGCATTATCCCGTTAACAAAGTTGCAGAATTCATGAATCCTCCTTTCAAAAACGGCTTCTAAATCTTCTTCTAACTGCTTTCCTGCTACTTCTACAAAAATACCAATTGGTTGAGAAGAACCTTTCTCCATGTCTTTCAGATCTGGGCCATTAATCGTTACCTTTCCATCCGTCACGTTTTGATTGACCCTTACAAGCTCAAATTTCTTTTCTACCTTCGGACCGCCGAGTTCAACGTACATTTGATTACCTCTTATACGTTCACCCTCATAGACCGGTCCCACGTCTACAGGCATATCAGAAAAACTCATATTATTAACTCACTCTTTAATTATTTCTCTTATTTTAATTTTAATAAAACAAAATTATAATTTTTCGATTAATTTCTCCAAAAAATCCTTCCATTCTGCATCGCTTAGATTAGGCAAGCTAAACCTTGCATTTGGATGGGCGTATTTATCTAAATTGATGGTTTTAAGCCAATCGGTAAAATTTTTCAATTTACTTAAAGCTTGACTTGAATAGAACACCAAATGTCCGCTAAAGATTGCCATCTTATACTGACCTTTCCCATCCAAACCTTTCCAATCTCTATCTCCTAATCGAGTTGTGATATTTATCAAAGACTCATCATATATCTTATTTTTCGTGATTTTACCATTAACATAACCAAACGCGTGTCCTGTGGTAACGACATCACAATCAATTTTATTAGCAATCTCAATTAGGTAATCAGCAAGTTTTTTTTCACCCAACTGCCAATTTAAAGACTCTGCTCCAATGACTAAAACTTTTTTCTTAGGATCCTTTAAAAGATTCGCCATGACCTGAGGGTCATTTACAGATATTCCCATTTCTGGTCCAGGTATGTTCGCTTTTTGATATGGTCTTGCCATTATTTATCAAATATCTCTATTAGTTTTATTTAAAATTATTAATATACTTAGAATTATTAAGCGTAATATAAAAAAATTGTTTTTATCATGTGAAATAAACGCTTAAAAATAAGAGAACCATTTAGGTAGAATTATAATGTGTGAATTTAAAATCATCAAGCAAAATGACAATAATCAAATAGCTGAAGATATTTTAGTGTTATCCTATAATGATAATAATGAGTTATTAATTAAAGACATATTAGGAATGGGAATTAAAATAGATTCTGCTTTAATCCTCGATGTTAACACTCTAACACAGAAATGCATGATACTTGAGCATCCGCTAGTTAACGATTTCATTAGACTAATAAAAGATTTAACGAGTAATTCAGCAAATACAGCTATAATTCAAAAAATGATAAATAATCTCGAAGATTTGAAAAGCTCTCTTTAAATTTGATTTAAGAGAAGAGAGAATATTGAATTTTTAAGAAATGACATGTCTGGAATTATAATATTATTAGATATTCAATAATAGAGAAATAAAATAAAATACACATAAGAAATGATTAAATTTTGTTTATTTCACTAAATATTATTTTTTTCCTTTTTTGGTAGGTCTTTTAGCGGGTTTAATTTCAATTTCCATGGAAGATACATTAGTTTTTGAACCATCTTCATTTACGAGTTCTTCTGTTGTTATTTTTATATCTCCATATGAAGCTCCAATAGCAAATTTATTTTTTAATATTTCGGCAACATCAACAGCTCGAGAGATTGACTTACCCCGAGCCATTAAAATACAAGGATTTCCTGATTCTAAATTCATTATTGCTGCCATTACATAGTTCATAGTCTTTTTTCTGCCAATAAAAACCTTCATTTCGTCATCAACCATTTATTACCACCTTTTTTTCTGTATCTGGTCTTTTTTTTAGCTTTAATGCCTTTAAAATCTTTAATTTACATACTTTTTTTTATGGATTAATAATCAAGATCAATTATACTTTGTATTTTATATATATGTTGATTTAAAGGTTGTGTATTAACATGGATGAATATTTTTAATTTTCTTATAAAGAGAGATGATATTTAGTTTAGTTTTAATTTAATAACAAAGAATAATAATTCTAATGGTATTGTTAAATTAAGATGGGAAAAGTATTGCTAAAAAAGGATCTTATTAAAGCTACCAATTTGAAAAACATTTTTACAATTATCAATCAGCATTTATATGCTAAATTAAAATATGTTGATACGGACACTAGAGCACGATCTAGGGAAATTATTAACCTGTTGTTGATCAAATTAGTAGATGAGATAAATAAATCTCCTGATGAAGAACTCGATTTTTATATCCGGGATAATGAAACGGATCAAGAATTATTAGAACGTCTCCAAATTTCATTCAGAAATAATGTTCGGAATAAATATCCTGAAATAATCGCTGAAAATGAACTTATTGGTTTGAATGCTGAGCTTCTAAGTTTGATTGTAAAAGAATTGCAGCATATTTCATTACTAAAATCATCTAAAGACATTTTTGCCGATGCATTTGAAATTTTTGTAAGTAAAATATTAAAAGAAGAAGGAGGTCAATTTTTTACCCCAATGAATATAATAAAATTTATGATAAATTATTTAGATCCTGAAATTGACTCAAAAATTTTAGATCCTGCATGTGGTCATGGAGGTTTTCTTTTAGAAGCTAAAGATTTTCTTTGGAAAAAAATTGATAAACAAGCTCAAGGTTCGGATCAAAAAAAGAGAGATTTAATTTCAAATCTCCATGGTATTGAAAAAGATCTATTTTTGGTTAAAATATGTAAATTATATTTGGAGATCTTAAGTGGTGGTGTTTCAAACATTGTATGTGAAAATTCGCTAGATCCAGAATCTTACCGTTCTGAGGCTCAAAAATTGATTAAAAACAATCATTTTGATTATATTTTTACTAATCCCCCATTTGGTTCTAAGATTCCTATAGATGATAAAAAAGTTTTGGAATTATATAATTTAGGACATGTATGGAAAAGTATAGGAGAATCAAAATGGAAAATGCATTCTAATATAACCTCAAAAAAAGCACCACAAATACTTTTCATAGAACGTTGTGTTCAATTATTAAATAAAGGAGGAAAATTAGGAATTATCCTTCCCGAAGGTTTATTTGGAAATCCATCTGATAGAAATATTTGGGAATATTTAAAATCAAAAGGAAAGATTTTAGGTATAATTTCCTTAAATCAGAATACATTTCAACCATATACATGTAATAAAACTAGTATCTTATTTTTCCAAAAATTAAATCAAATTCCTCAGGATTATAACATTAATTTTGCTATTGTAAATAATGTCGGACATGATAAAGATGGTAAAATCCTTTTCAAATTAAATAAAGATGGGACTAAAAAATTAGACTCAGAAGGAAATCCAATCATTAATGATGATTTAATAGACCTTTATAAACATATAAAGAACAGTGAGGATTTTGATTACCATAAGGAGCAACTCGTTTTCAATATTAATTTAAACCAAATAAAAAATAATATATTCATCCCTTATTATTATACTGGAGTTGAGAAAAATCTTAAAAATCTTGCTGAAAATAAAAATTATGTATTATTTTCAATCAAGGATTTAATAGAAAAAAAAATTCTTTATACTAAAAATAGTGGATATCTCCCAAGAGGAGATGAAATTGGTTCTCATGTTTATGGATTAGGCGAAGTACCATTTATTCGTACAAGTGATATTAATAATTGGGAAATAAATCTTGAATCTCATAAGAAAACTTCTGAGGAAATTTACGAGTTATATAAGCAAAAACAAAATCTTGAAAAAGGAGATATTTTATTGGTTAAAGATGGTGGTCCAAATTTGATAGGAAAAACGGGATACATAACTGAATTGGATACAAAAATCATCATTCAAAGCCATATTTACCAGTTAAAAATTTTAAAAAATGATGAAGACATCGATTCTTACTTGCTATTGTACTTATTAAATCTTGATATAGTCCAAAAACAAATCCAAGCCATCACCTTCATTCAAGGAACAATCGCTACGATAGGGAATAGAATAATGGATGTTATTTTACCTATTCCAAAAAATAAAAGTAAAAGACAGGAAATTTCACAATATATAAAGGATATTATAGAAAATAAAATTGAAATTAGAAAAAAGATAAATAAATTATCTATCGACTTTTAATAGAAAAATCAACTCTTTAAAATGGTTAAAATTATGATTTTTTTTATAGTTTTCTTAATCAAGAAATTTATCAAGAGCTTGCATGTATTTTTCGGGTTGTTCTCGACGTATATTATGTCCTGCTTTATCAATTTTTATCCATTCTAAATATTTAGCAAGTTGCATTGCTTCTTTTACTTTTTTATCTGATAATATTCCATTGCTAGATGAGATTAATAATACTGGGCATTTTATATCTTGCATAATGGTTCTCCAATAATATTGCATGTGAATCAATCCAAAGAGATAATATTTATCCTTTTTTTTATATTGTAATTTTGATTCAGTCCAAGGTTTAAAAACTTCCTCTGGCCAAGTAGGATTTTGTTTTTTAACTCTTTTATAAATCTTAGCATAGGAACCTCTTATTAACATATTTCCTAAAATTCCTAATATAAGGAATAAAAAGGGTTTACTATAACCCGGGAATTTTTCTGCAATAAATGCAGGATCTTCTAAAACAACTTTTTGAACTAAATCCGGATATTTTGATGTAAATAAAGCCGCTACATTTGCTCCCATGGAATGTCCAATAATTTGAAATTTATTTAATTTTAGTTCTTTAACTAGAAAAGCAACATCATTAACCATTAAATCAAAAGAAAAAGGAATTTTCTTTGGAATTTCTGTAAGACCATGACCTCTCGCATCTGGCATAATGACCCAATACTTTTCTGCCAATTTATTAGCAGTAGGGATCCAACACATGCCATTATCCATCGCACCATGTAATAATAATAAAGGAGGTTTATTATTTTCACTATAATAATAATGAATTTTTTTATCAGAACCTATTATAAAGCTAGATTTCCATTCCATGATCATTCATTTTATAATATATTTTTTTTAAATTATGTAAAAGTATTATATGTTAAAATTTATTTATTAAATGCTTATAGAAATAAAATAGCTTAAAATTAGTCGATTAAACTATAAATAAAAGAAAATTAAAAAAAAAGTAAGCTATTAATATAGAGCGTTCAATTTTTCTCCATATTTCTGGAGAACATTTCGCCGCTTTAATTTTAAAGTCTGGGTTAACATTCCATTCTCGAGAGTAAATTCCTCAGCAGTAATTAAATATTTTTTTGGAATCTCATAACCTCCATAAGTCCCTTTTAATTGATTTGTAGCTTGAGCACTTAAAAATTCCTGAACCTTCGGATTTTTTACCAATTCTTGAGGATCAGTTTCTGTGATACCTGCCTGTTTAGTAAACATAGGAAGTACTTGGAAATCGGGAATCAATATGGCAACCGTATGCACCTTTCCGTCACCATAAACCATTGCATTAGCAATAAACGAATTTAATTTGAGATCTTCTTCTAATGAAGCAGGGTGCACGTATTTTCCATTTTCTAACTTGAATTCTTCTTTAAATCGGCCAGTAATAAATAAAAAACCCTCTTCATCAAGTTTCCCACGATCTCCCGTTCTTACCCCTCTTCCCAATTTAGGATCTTCAACAATCACTTCTTTAGTTTTTTCAGGTTTTTTATGATATCCTTGCATGACATTTGGTCCAAAGCACAGGATTTCTCCATCTTCACTGTCTTCTCCTACTAATGATTTATCAATTACCACAGTAACATTTTCAATTGGTTTTCCTACAGAACCTAATTTATTTGCGGTAGGACAATTACTTGTAATAACAGGGCTGGTCTCGGTTAGTCCATAACCATCAAATGTAGGGATACCTATATCAATGAAAAATTGTGCAATTTCCGGATTCATTACGGCACTACCAGTTACAGCATATCTTAGCTTACCTCCAAATAAAGCGCGAACTTTTTTAAATACAATCTTCATTAATAATTTATCTTTAAATCCGACTTTGCCACCTTCTCTCAATGTAGCTGCAGCCTTTTTAGCATTATTAAACAAAGCCTCCTTTTTTGGACCTTCTTGTTTCATTTTAAAATGAATTCCCTGATAAATTCTATTAAAGATTCTAGGGACGGCAATTAAAATAGTAGGTTTTACTTTTGGTAGATCGATAGTAAGCGTATCAGTAGTGTCCATTAAACCACATGCTTCTCCTATATGGATATTATGATATATTTCACATGTTTGACCAAAACTATGTGCCCATGGCAAAATTGAAAATGTTATATCTTTTTCGGACACATCAGGAAAATTTACATCTGCTGCTAGTATGTTTGAAGTAAAATTTCCATGGCTTAAAAGGACACCTTTAGGGTCACCTGTAGTTCCAGAAGTATAGATTAAACCTGCAATGTCGCTCCAATGTGGCTTAACTGATTTTATAGGATTTTTAGAACCTAGTAATTCAAGGGACTTCAAGCTATTTTCAGCATCACTTCGAATAATATAGATCTTTTCTAGTTTATCAATTTCATCTTTATATCCTTTTACTTTCTCATGCACATCATCATTAACAACAAATAAAACTTTTACATCACCATCTTCTACGATATATCTCCAAACCTTTTCTAACTCTTTTTCATACATAGGCACTAGTCGTGCGTTAAGTCCATAAGTAGCAAATGCTATAATTGCCCATTCAACACCATTATTTATTATCAAACCCACTGCATCATCTTTTCCAATTCCAATCTGGGCCAAACCCGCTCTAAGATTATCTACGCGAGCACCTAGTTCTCCATAGGTTATCCATTCATATTCTCCTTCCGAATTTTTAGTTCCCAAACAGTTTCTTTTAGGAAATTTCTTAATCGTATCTTCAAATAAGTCAACTAAATTTGTTGGATGTTTGTACCATTCTTCTTTCATTTTGTTCATATTCCTCGTTGTTATATATCTCTTCTAATTTAGTAATTATTTTTTTGTTACAAAAAAAATTATTATTTATGTGTTTATTAAAAGCATGCTTTATATTAATACCCTATATACTTTATAAGGATTTTAACAAAAAAATAAAAGAAACACACAAATTAAAAGATTATGGAAAAATACTCCGTTACAAATTTAGTATACTCTCGAGGAAATGGCTTTTAATAGCTCTTCGGCTTTTTTTGTATAACTTGAGATTATATCTTCTACGTAGATTATAGAATCTATTAATCCACATGATTGACCTGCGGGAATGGCTCCATTTTCAACATCTCCTTCGGTATACACTATTTCATATCTTCTTAAATCTTCTTTTAAAAGTTCAATATCCTGATATTTTTTTTCTTGGAGGAGTTTTTCTTCTTTTGATAAAATTCTTCCATGTTCTAAGCAATATTTATTCTTCAACAATCTGATTGGACCAAACCCTCCTGTTGTAAGCATCGTGTCCTTATCTGTTGCGGGTGGTAATAAGGCTTTATAATTAGGATGGAACTCACTCTCCTTAGATGCAATAAACCTTGTTCCCATTGCCACGGCATCAGCACCCATAGTTAATGCTGCAGCTATTCCTCGTGGATTAGCAATACCACCACAAGCTATAATTAATTTTTCGGGATATTTTTCGCATGCTTCTTGTAATAGAACCATTGTCGTGATTTCTTCATAACTTTGATGACCTCCACCTTCAATACCGGTTGTTACGATACCATGACATCCGATATCAACTACTTTATCTACTAACCACATAGCGGGAGCAACGTGAAAATGAAACAATTCTGTATCGTTTTCCCATTTTTTCCGTGCAAATCGAGCACCTCCCGCACTTGTAAGTCCATATATCATTTGTTCTCTTATTTTAGGATCTGATTTTCTCCATTCAAGAACTTTTCTTATTAATAACTTATGATCAGTTTGCATTCGAGCTGTTCGGATATTAAATCCAAATGGTTTATCAGTATATTCAATCACATGATCTATTTGTTCTTTAAAATCTTTAATTGAATTCTTCCCCATTAATGTTGTATGGCTCAGAACACCTAAACCTCCTGCCTCAGAAGTAGCAATCGTCAGTTCAGTAGTGTAAAAAGGACCCATGGGCGCACTGAAAATTGGATATTTTATTCCAAATTTTTCTGTTATCCTAGTTTTAATCATAATAAATTCCAATTAATCTATATTATGTGATATTTAATAACACTTAATTTTTACAATGAAAGTTACAATAAAATAATTTTTTAATATAATCTCTCATGTAAGAACTTATTCAAAAATAGATGGAATATTTAATTTTTTAATGAAGAGAATAAAAAGTATTGACATACTTCGTGGTCTTGCCATAATTTGCATGTTTCTATACCACATTCAGATTTGGTGGATAAATAAAAATGATCTATTTATGATTCATGCATTTTATTCTACTTATGCGATCTTGGGGACGACGGGATTCTTATTTATAAGTGGAGTAAGTACAATGATCTCTTTTAGGGATAGAGCACAAAAAATTAGTAAAGGATATACATTTAGAGTTATTAGAAAGGAATATTTAATCCGAGCACTCCTTATCTTGATAATAGCATTACTATACAACCTTTTTGTTGCTTTAACTATTGGAGAGATCACTGATATTTGGAAATGGTTCATTTTATTAACAATCGCATTTTCATTATTTATGGCTTGGCCATTATTAAAAACCTCAAAAGCATTAAGAGCTCTAATTGCGATTATTTTCTTTATTTTTGATAAATTTTTAGTAATTTTTTTAGCTAATTTTCAAGGTCAATTAAACTTTTTTGGAATACTGTTTTATCTCTTATATAACACTTTAGACCAAGATCCAGTCGTATCCTTTTTTAGCTTCTTTTTAGTTGGTACTATAATTGGAGATCTGATATATGAAACACATCAAATAGAAGATATTGGTATAAAAAAAAACTTCTTAAAAAAGAAAATCCTGATCCCTTGCTTGATTATTGGAAGTATTATGATTATTATAAGCATTTTAATTCCAATTCCTGACATTTTAAGAGTAGAAAAGGCGGGATTTGACACGACAGTTAATTATCCAATTTTTATGAGTAGAGGCACGTTATCATGGATGATATTTGCCATGGGGATTGAAATAGCATTAATAGCTCTACTTTTCAGTATTGAAGAATTTGAAATTATTAAAGTGAAGAAAAGCTATAAATTCTTGTTTTATTTTTCTTATTATTCATTTACCACCTATATCACTCATAACTTATTGTTTTTCATCTTTCTTGAAGTTCTAAACATATATAACATCTTTTTTATTACGATCATCACAGTCATTCTATATGGATTATTGTTAAAAATCTTATTTAAAAAATTTGGGTCAATAGTTTCAATTAAGGCCAATATAGGAAGAATTAGTATTCATCTAGCAAGAAAATAATATTACATGACATAGATGGATAGAATTGAGAATAATGTAATATAAAGTATATAAAATACCTAAATATCTTCTCTAATTTTTAAATCAAGTGTAATTTAATTAATTTAAATAGTATGAGTGATAATTTAATATTACAATATCAAGAAAAACAATGATTTGAAATGTCAGATGATGTATCAAAAAAAGTAATCATTACCGCAGCTTTAGCGGGAGCAGCTACAGTTAAAGGTCAAAATTCTAATGTTCCTTATACAGCTGAAGAATTTGGTGATGAAGCAAAAAAATGTTATGATGCTGGAGCTTCAATCGTACATCTTCATTTTAGAAATCCTGAAACAGGTGTTCCAACTCCTGATTTAGAAATAATTCGGGAAGGATTAGAAAATATAAAATCAAAATGTCCACAAATTATAATCAATTTAACCTCTGCCATTAGTCCAGTCGTAGAAGAATCGGATAGAATAAAACCAATCAAAACATTCAAGCCTCCACTCGCTTCTTTAAACAGTAATTCAATGAACTTCAGTGTTGGGGACCACAAGACTGGAAAGGTAACTGCAAATCATTCGGGTATTTTTGCAAATCATTTTCAAATGATTCAAAAGTTTGCTAGAACTATGAAGAAAGTCGGAACGAAACCCGAAATAGAAATATACGATATAGGAGGACTTTATAATATCTTATTTCTTAATAAACAAGAAAATCTTTTCGACCGACCATTACATTTCCAGTTCGTATTTGGAGTGCTAGGGGGAATTCCATTTTCACCAATGAATTTAGGACAATTACTTACTTTAATGCCTATGAATTCAACGTGGAGCGTATGTGGAGTTGCAAAGCAACAATTCCAAGCAGCGATGTCTGCTGTAGCATTGGGAGGACATGTACGAGTGGGTTTAGAAGATAATATCCGATTAGTTTCAGGAGAATTAGCAAAAGGTAGTTGGGAGCAGGTTAAATGGGCAGTAGAGCTTGTTAAACTATCTGGACTTGAGATTGCTACTCCTGATGATACAAGGGAGATTTTAAACTTGAAGAATAGAGATATTACTCTTTAAATCTAATTTTTTTTAATCTTTAAACTTAAATATTCCATGTCTTATTATATGTTTTAATTAAAAATGAATATAATTTATTGATGATTTAACATTAATGGTTTCTAATTGGTTTATTATCGCCCCTATATTACCTGCAATAGTTATCTTTCTTTCTCCAATACTCATTGAAAGAAAGAAAAGAATTATGCTAATTTTATCTGGAACGCTTGTTGTATTTAATCTCAGTATAGTCATTTTTATGATAAACTCTTTTCGACGAGATTATGCAATTAATCCATATTTTTTCCCATTAAATAATTTCGTTTTATATTTAGTAATTTTTAATGTAATATTTTTACTCTATTCCTTATTTTTCTTAATAAAATTCAATAAATTGAAAGATACACGTTTTACAAGAAAAATAAGTTCTTTTATTTATATTATAAGGGATAATCTCTTTAAGTTAGATAAAAGAATTGATAGAATTATTTCACTTATTATGATATTTGTTTTATTTTATATTGTAGGATTTTTAAGTCTATTTACTCATGAATTTGGCCATGCAATGGTAAATATAATTTTTAATAAATATTTTGAAAGAATCGAACTTACTATAAATTTACAAGGACTTACTTATGGAGCGGGATCAGTAATACTAAACACTACTCAAAAAACAATAGCTTACCTTGCAGGAATGATTTCCGAAACCTTATTTGCATTGACTGTTCTAATCATTCTATTGATAAAGAAAGAAAAAAATAAATTTACCTGGTTTTTATCGATTACTATTTCAATGCTTTTTTTAAATCGCGTTGCTTTATATTTCACCTTTTCACAATTGTTAGGGATCCCTAGTGACACCTTTGATATGGTTATAAATCTAGGATATGATCCTTGGATATTATTCCTAATATTTTTACCATATTTAATGATAACGTTCGAAATAACATTTCAAATGATGAAAAAGTTTTCTAAAAACGCGTTAAGAGGAGAAAAAGATTTTTTAAGTGTTTTTGTTTTAGGATTGATATCATATATAGTATTTTTAATTATATTTACACCAGCAGATCCATTTTCTACTCAAAATTTCATATATATTTTCTATTAAAACCATATAAAGATAATATGAAAGAGTTATTCCTCTTTCCAAGAAATAATATAATCAAAATCCTCAGATCCAGGAATATTTGGATGATTAATTTCCCATTTACCCTTAACTCCCAATTCTTGGCTTGTCAAGTCCCAATGACAGATAGCTATTCCTATATCTAAAGGTTGAAATCTTTTATAAACTCCTTTAGTTTTTATTGTAAAAAAATGGAACTCATTTTTATCTGGCGCTTTTATTATTCTCCATGGTTGGTTGTTTCCAGCAGAGGGGCCGAGTTGCACCATCTTTAACATTGTATTATAATTATCATCGATTTCTGAAGACATTGGTTTAGAGAAATCTCCCTCGTAAAAAAGACGATCCCAAGGATGTCGATGATTAGCATTCACAGCTTGCCTGATAAGTACTTCTCTAATCCGTCTTTTTTCGGGATAACCAATAGGTGAAATGGCAGGTATAAATTCATTTGCCATGATGCCAAATTTTTCAGAAAATAAACTTCTATTGAAAAATCCCCCTAACCAGCAAGTACCCAATCCTAAATCTGTTGCTGCCAAAACAATATATTCCATTAGATAACCAAAATGTTCCTTCATGTAATCCGATTTCTCAACGGCTCCTACTATGAATTCTTGAGCACCCTTGATTAAACCATAAGTTCCCAACTTTTTTCTCTCATTTGGATCAAATTCGGGAACAGCAATTAATTTAAATCGACATTTTCCAGCCATTTCGCTATAGGGACTTTTAACTTCTTCAACCTTTAATATGTCACGGATATGCTCTCTCAAATCTTCATCAAGCAGTTTCGGAACGTATGTACGTCGGGAAGTTCTCTCTTTTATTATTTCAATTATTGACTTATTGAATCTCATTTTGCTAATTAATGATTAGTATGTTAATTAATAAAAATTTATACAATTTAAAATGAACATATATTTAGAAATGGTTAATGAAATTAGCAAATCAAATAGGATTTTAATCAAAATTATTAAATAATTAAGATTTAAGGAAAAATACAAAAAAAATTAAGATTTCTTAGCTCTAGCTAATTCCGCTTTTTTTTCCATGATTGCTAAGTAAGTATCAGCTGTATTTTTAGGAGGTATAATTTCATTATCTTTTTTCTGCAGTTTAATTGCCTCATTTGGACATGTTGGTATGCACACTCCGCATCCAATACATCGATTGAGATCCACTACAGAAATGTTATCAATAATAGAAATTGCATTCATATTGCATCGATCTTTACAAATAGCACAGCCGACACATATGTCTGAATCAACTTCTGCAAAAAAATTTGTTGCAAAAAACTGAGCAGGTTTTTCCAGTTTATTTTGGTTGTGTAAGACATGACAACAACAATCACAGCAACAACAAATACACATTGGTCGCAATGAGTTTCCTGGTTGAATAACCAATCCAGCATCTTCAACTTTTCTTAATGTATTAAGAGCATCTTCTTTAGATATAAATTCTGCTAAACCTCTTCCCACATAAGCCTCCGCAGCTCTTCTGAAAGAGAAACAAACTTTTCGCAAATCTGTTTTTTTACAAGGATCTCCAAGAATATCTGTTGATTTTTTACAAATACACTCAGCTACGGCTATAGAATCACCAGAATTTTCGATAATCTCTCTTAATACATCATAACTTGCTACATTTAGCTCATGATCTATACTCTGCTCAATTGGAATTGTTCGTAATTGTGGTATACCAGACTGATTGCACTCTTCCATAAAAGATTCTTCAATATATTGATTTATTTCTTCAATGAAATCTTTATTTAGCCGATTTAATTGATATTCAAACATTCCAATAATGAGCATGGCATTTGCATAATATTTTACATATTGATCTCCTTCCTTAGTTTCACTATAGTTTATAAGTCCTTTCTCATACATTTTATCCAATTTAGATTCAAGGTTCTCTATACTCCAACCTTTTTGCTTAAATCCTCGATATATTTTCTTTAAGGGTTTTGGTATAAAGCTTAATTTTAATGCAATTTCTGCATTCTCCGGAGTAAATAACCTCTTTAATATCCGAAGTTCAACACCAGAATCAGTAGTTGGATATCCAATTGGCATTTTATCTAAATGACATGCCAGTTCCTTATAAATTTCTCGAGTTTTTTCTTCCATTTCTCAAAACCACTTAATTTCTTCCCGCAATGGTTTTTGTCATTGCTTCATTTGTTCCAACAGCAGGAATTTTATCAAACTTTTTTACCATGGTCAACGCCTCTTCAGGACAATTATAAGCGCATACTCCGCAACCGATACATCTATCATAGTCTAAAGTGATCTTATTTTCTTCTTCTAATTCGCTAATAACGTACATTGGACAAAGATTTATGCATTTTTTACAAAAGATGCATTTATTTGGCTCATATTCTGGTATGAAGTTTGAATTTGCCACGAGACCTGGATCATTAAATTGACTAAGACCACGGAGCATGATACAGCAGTCCCTATCACAGTTACACATGAAGGTAGATTTCTCTTGTATGTTTTGAGTTGTATGTACTAATCCCGCTTTAGCAGCTTCACTTAATGTTTTAAGCACTTCTTCTTTTGTGAGTTCCCTCCCAAATCCATTTTCAATAGTATAATCCGCCCATGAATTAAATGTAACGCAAACATTAATCGGATATTTATTCACTGGCTCTCCTTTATTATATATCTTCATGTGGGTTCGGCATGCACAATCCATTACAGCAACTCTGCGAGCTTTTTCTACGAGATTTTTAGCTTGCTCGAACGGAAAAATGTCATTTTTAACAACTTCGATGTCTTGTTCAATTTCAATGAGTTTACCCTTTCCTCTACTAACTGTTTCTTCAATTGCCTTCTGATCTACCAAAACTCTCATGAATGGGTATTTTGAACTAAACACTTTTGTAAGATTGCCCTGATCATAGTATTTCTCATATTCATTTGTAAAGACCATTAATGTCTCATTTTCTTCAGCAGCAGCCCTCTCATGATTTGAAAAATATAATTCAAATAAACCTGGTACTAATGGAAACATGGAATATGTCGTATTTTCACCTTTACCTGCTGAGAATAATCGTTGAGTCCGAGCCATTTCCTCTATAATTGGCTTTATTTCATCAACTGGACGCTTGAGTTTACGTGCTATTTTCTCAGGCTTGAAACGATCTAGATATGGTCCATTAAATGTTAATAATATATCAGCCTCTTCTGAGTTATATAAAGTTTCAAGGATTTTTCTCATTTCTTCTGTCCATATGACTCCCATTTTTTGTGCTATTTTTTCATATTTATCAACCATTTTGTAATTAACCACCTTTAAATACTTATAATTATTAGATATTATTGAACCTTATAAAACTTATCAAACTACTACACTTTAATGTAGTAGCATATAAAAATAGAGTATTGAGTTGAGTTAAAGTTGGCTAAAAATGAAGATTTTATTTCAAAAATTGATGAAAAATTTGAATTTCTTAACAATCGAATAACATTCCTTCAAGATCTAATCTTAAATATGAAAAATGAATTTGATCTAATTAATAGAACCAAGATTGATAATCAATGTATAACCGAACTTACGGATTTATCAGAGAATAATCTAGATCACTTTTTAGCTGAACGACCATCAGATTGTAAATTATTAGAAAAATGTACAACCTTCGTAGAGAAAACTACAATGAAAGTATTAAATATATATTTGAAAAAAGGAATAAATCCTGCTCAAGAACTATTGAACTCTTATATTAATTTCAGTGAAAATTATTTAGAAACAGGTAAGTGCAGTGATAAAACCTGTATGGAAAATGTAATAAATGGGTATAAATCTCTACAAGACATTTTAAATTCAAAAAAATTAATCACCGATGAGATGACAGCTAATTTATTTAGTAAAAAACACCTATACAACATCATTGATGGAAATGAAAAAGAAGATTCTAAACTGCTAACGCCTTTATCAAACGAAATAAGAATAAAAATTTTAAAAGTTGTAAGCAAGGGAGGCACATATTATTCACAATTAGAAAGAGAAGTAGGTATTAAGGGAGGAAGTTTTCATTTTCATTTAGATAAATTAGTTGAGGGAGGCTATATAATTCAAGAGGGTGAAAAGGGTCCATATATTGCTACTATTAATGGTTTAAAAGCTTTGCAATTCCTTTTTGAGTTAAAGAAGCACTTTTTACTTTATCAAAATTGATTTGAGATGTGTCATTTCAAATAATATTTAAAATTCAATTAAATTAGAATGTTAAATATTTCGAGAGTTTTTTAATTATTGGCTAACTTTATTATAATTCTTCACAGTTCAAGTTATTAAATAACATGCATTAATTAATACTGTAATGAATTATTTTTTAAAACCTCATAGTCTTGATATCACAAAACTAATTGAAAATCATCGTGGAAAAAAAATAGAAGAATTATTTCCCGACTATAAAATTATTTCAAATACAATGGGCCAATTTATTAAACTTCTATGGGATCTCGATGATTTTCCTCTAGATTATGATTTATTAAATACCAAAAAAAATTTACTATATAATTTGAAAACCGTGTTTAATATAGGGGGATCAATTGAAAATAGGTTAAGAAATAGAGGTATAAGGACAATTAATGATTTAAAACATAGTTTAAGATATAGAACCTCTGCAACTGAAGTTTTACAAGCAATTAAGAAGAAAAACTTTAAAAATCTTATGGAAAATCGATATATCTGTGATTTAGATGTTGTATTTTGTTTTAACTTAGAAGATTTTTTATTTATCGATATTGAAACCCTTGGAATATATAATAGTCCAATGTTTATGGTAGGGATTGGATATTTCAGTAATCAAAAATATAAGATTCACATTCTTTTTGCCAGAAATTTAGAAGAGGAAATAGCTATATGTGAACACTTGAAGAATAAAGTCTTGCCAAGATTCAAATGTTTTGTTAGTTATAATGGAAAAAGTTTTGATATTCCTTTTATTGCTAACAGATTTTTATATTTTTTTGATGAAAATCCTATGATTTCTTCCGACCAAATACCATATAAAAAAAGTAATACAATATATCATCATGTAGATTTGTATCATAACTGTCGCCGAAAGTTTAAAAATGAATTTGAAAATTTCTCATTAACAAATATGGAAGAAAAACTCTTAGGATTCTTAAGAATCAATGATATACCAAGTGAATTAATGGGCGTATGTTATCGTAAGTATCTGAATGATCCAAATAGATATGCAGGATTAATAAAGGAATGTATTGAACATAATTATTATGACGTGTATTCTCTCCCACTCATTCTTAAAAAGCTACTTTAGACTTTATAGATGAAAAATAAGCGAAAATCTTAAGTAAACGAATTAGTATATCATAATAAAAAAAAATTAATCATCTTCATCTATTTAAAAATTACATTTAATTTAACATGCAATTAGGCGGGCTTATAAAAAAAGAATTTGGCAGGATAAGAAGTGACACTCGAACATTAATGCTGTTGTTTGTAATTCCCTTGCTTTTAATAGTGATTTTTGGTTTAACGACTGGAGGGGGTCCCACCAAGTTTTTCACGGCAGTAATCATAACTAAGGACAGCATGCCATGTGAAGGAAGCATGTCTACAAATGCTACTTATGATGCAACATTTATATCCGTAGTAAGGGATAATTGTTCTCAGTTTGGTTTTTATAATGCTTATAACAGCACTTCAGACGAAGAATTTAAAATGCATTATAATATTGGATTAGCCCTTCTAAGAAGTGATATTATTGATGCAGTAATTATTTTACCTGAAAACTTCACTGAAATTATTGAAAACATAACATCTGGTGATCCATCTATTAAATCAGTAAATCCTTATATCCTATATATTATTGATGGAACAGACTCACAAGCTTCTAAGGCTATAGATTTAGCAATTCAAGAACCTATAATGTTATTCAGATTACAAATTGGATTAACAGAAAATCTTACAACGATGATACCTTCTTTAGAATATTCAGTTCCATCTTGGGAAAGCCAAATGTTAAATTTTGCTCTTGGAATGATGTTGCCTATAATTATTATTGGCACGACAATGAATTTAACATCTTTAAGTATAGTTTCTGAGGGCCCTCTTCCAAGAATGATGCTAACTCCAACTGCTAAAAATGAAATCATGGTTAGTAAATTAATTGCAAATGTTGTAATTATGGTTCTTCAATCTACAGAAATATTTGTAATGACTTCTTTTTTTGGATTATATTCTTTGGGTTCGTTATTTGATTTGTATTTCACAATGCTTTTAACAGGATTGTGTGGTGTTTGTATAGGATTATTTATTTCTTCACTAGCAACAACAGAACAAGTTGCTAATCAAATGTACTTGATATTTTTTATAGTCCTCATGGTGTTTTCGGGATCCTTCTATGATAGTGGGAGCTCTTCAGCAATGTATAATATTTCTAAGCTTTTCCCTCTAATACATTCAAGTGGATTAATGGTGGATGTGACTTTAAAAGGATTACCCCTTGATATTACTGCTGTGTTAAGCCTTATAGTAATAAGCGCTTTCTATCTTTTCGCAGCATATTTCATTTATCGATTTAAAAAAGTGGAGGTTTAAATTAATTATTTCAAAACAAAAAAAGAAAGGACAAAGATTTTCTTTCAAAAACCAAAAAGCGAGTATTCATAGGCTGATAAATCAAATTAAAAAAGAATTTAGACTACTTTGGACTGACAAGTTTAATATTTTCCTTGCTTTAGTATTACCTCCTTTAATAATTTTATTGATTTCATTCATATCTACATCTCAAGCGGGAATTACAACAGTAGATTGTGTTATTGTATCTTATGATTCAAACACATTTATTAATCCTAATAATTTAACTGAATCTGCTAATGCAAATTATACATTACCATATGTGCAAGCAGTAAATCTTTCTGAATATTTAAATCCAATCGAACCTGAAACACTTTTCTTTAATGCTAGTGAGGATATATATGCTCTAGAAAGGGCAAGGGATTATTTG
The DNA here is from genome assembly GCA_048938445.1 of Promethearchaeota archaeon. Lineage (GTDB taxonomy): Archaea > Asgardarchaeota > Lokiarchaeia > Sigyniarchaeales > SOKP01 > FT1-020. The sequence continues at coordinate 40,347 of JBHLME010000005.1, forward strand.
AAAGCAGGTATAATTAGCATTATTATTGTAATTCCCATAGATTTTTCTGAAATGATATCATGGGGTTTGCCCGGAATTATTTCAGGTATAGTTGATGCTTCAGATATTATGTCTATACAAGAGAATATGAATGCAGTTCAAGATTCTGTAAAAATATTTACAAGGGAAAATAATCTAACTCCTCAATTCATACTTAAAGGTATTGATGAAATAGCAATACCCTCAACTTTCAGTCCTGGATTTAATACTTTAGTTGTTTTTATTTTACCTTTGTTTTCATTCGGTCTTGCAATGGTTCTTAGTATTCTTGTTGTGGTTAAAGAAAAACCAATTGCTAGGTTATTGTTGACACCTGTGAAGAGATTTGAGATACTCTTGTCTAAATACGTTACTTATGCAACAATATTAACAATACAATCACTATTATTGATATACATGTCAATTACCCAAGGCCTTTATTGTGCAGGGAGTGTAATTGATTTATTTATTGCATTATTTATACTTGGTTTTACAGGATTAGGATTAGGTTTATTTGTTTCTAGTCTTTCTAAAACGAAAACTGAAGCAAATCAATATTTCTTCATGCTTTTCATTCTAATAATCCTTTTAAGTGGTTTATTTATCCCAATAGATTCAATGCCAATATATCTACAATTCATTGCTTGGTTACTACCACTGAGTCATGCAAATCCCATGATTAATGGAATTTTAACCAAAGGTAACTCTGTATTTGGATTTCATTTTTATTGGTTATTAGGTATAGGTATCTTTCTTTTCATACTAAGTTTTATAATATTTCAAAGAAAACAATATGAGGCCTAATATCAAAAATGACTGTGAAATCTAATAAAGTAGTCGTTGAAATAAACAATTTAAATGTAAAATTTGGAAAGAAAAGAGTCGTTAAAAATGTTTCATTATCAGTAAGGTCAGGGGAAATAATTGGAGTGTTTGGAATTTCAGGTGCTGGTAAAACCACTATGATTAGAGTATTAACTTGTCAAATCAAGAAAAAAAATTGGTTTGGAGATGTAAAGGTTACGGGAAGATCTCCAGCAAGAAAAAAAAATCACTCAAAGATCTTGAGTAAAATTGGATACGTTCCACAATTAGAAGAATTAAATTTATATTATGATTTTAAGCCAATCGCTAATATTGACACGTTTGCTTCTATATATGGAATGGATGTCAAGGAGGCTAAAAAGATTGCAGAGAATCTCTTTACAATATTAGACATACCTGAGGATACATGGAAAAAAAAGCTTAGAAAAATGAGTGGTGGGGAAAAAAAAAGAGTTTCAATGGCATTAGGACTAATTCATCAACCAGAAATCTTATTTTTAGATGAACCTACTACGGGTGTGGATGCATATAAGAGATACTCAATACTAAGTTATTTAAAAAAATTGAACAGAGAATTAGGAACCACAATGTTCATTATAAGCCATGATATGGAATGTTCTCTTGTTTGTGATAAAGCAGCAATAATGCGTGATGGGTCATTACTCGAGTTTGGAAAACCCGCAGATTTAATAGCTTCACTTCCCAGTAATGGGATAATTGCAACTTTTGCAATTGAAGGTATTAACGAGCAAAAAATTGACCTTATAAGAAAGTTTGAACCTGTTATTAATATCATTAGAGCAGGAAATGACGTTATTGAAGTTTTATTAGAAGATTATGAAAAAAATATTTCAAAATTAATTGAATTCATGATTAAGGAGGATTTAAAAATAAATTCCATGTCTAGAGAAACAGCTACATTTAGGAGATATTTTCAAATCCGAGTTCAAGAAGAAGAAGAAAAAGAACGAGCATTGCTAGATGAATAAATAAAATAATAAAAAATAAATATAAGAGGTAAAATGATAAAAAAAAAGAAAAGCATCTAAATAGGTGAGATTTTATAAAACTTAAATCAAATATAAAAAAAGTAAACTCCCGTATTAAGGAAATTTTTAAAGTAAGTCCAAAGTTTAAGAAAAAAGTTAAGCTTTCAGTAATTATCTTAATTCTTTTTTTAATTCCTTTAATTGGAATGATACTAGTTAATATTCCATATATTTCATATTTTTCACCTGAGGAAGTTCATAATTATAAAGATAACATGTATATTTTTTCAAATTCTCATAAAAATCCCATTTCAGGGCTATTTATTGAACCAGAAATAGATATCAATTTCCACATTATAGACGCTATAAATTGGACTGATTTTAATCCTACTTTATTCAATTTGATAGATCCCAGAAATAATCCTTATATGGAAAATAAGCCATTTTTCTTCTTAGATTATCTTTTTGGTAAACAAAATAACGATGGGTCATTCTCAGATATTGGATATTTAGGTAACATGTTCTCAACCTATGAAGTCGTTCAAACAATAAATCTCCTTAATGATACTTTTATAAATCCTACTCAGAAACAAGATGAAATTGATAAGATGATTCAATTTGTTAATAATTCACTGGATAATGATCCTGTTTATGAAAATAGCTCAGGATTTAAGTTAAATTCATTTTCAATGAGCCCAGATATTATTTCAACGAGTAATGCTATAGCATTGATAAATAATTTTTCGGTACCTGGAATTTTAAATAATGAGAACATATCTACTTATATTAATAGTTCAAGAGTAGCTGGTGGATACAGCTTAGACTCTCTGACATTCACTCCAGATCCAGAAAGTACATATTATGGTATCGAAGCGTTTTTAAACATGAATATGACATATAATTCAGGAGATTTAATTACATCTTGGGGATATTTCAGTTCATTGTATAATAATGAAACAGGTGGATTTTCAAGCTTACCGTTTAATGCTTCAGATGTTCAATCAACGTTTTATGTTATTTCTTCAGTTGAACGTCTAGGATTACCACCTCTTTTATACTATAATGAGAACAAAACATTAGAATTCATTCTAAATTGTTCAAATTCTGATGGTGGATTTGGTTTATTCATAAATGATACTACTTCAGATTTTAAGTCTGGATGGGCAGCGATGAAATCACTAACACTTCTTGAAAAAATATCTGATTTTAATTCATCTCAAATAGATTCAATAAACCAAGTGCGGGAAAAATACTATTATTGGCTTTCAGAGTACCAAGCTTCTAATGGATTATTTGGACATATTACAATTGAATCAAATTATTATGGAGTGTTATCAGCAATTCAATATTATCCTTCAAGTTTTTTAAAATATATCGATGTTCAGAATATCTTTAACTATATTAATAGTTGTTATTCTTTAGAAGATGGTGGATATGCCAACAGGCCTGGACTGAATTCTAGTCTATACGCAACATATTTAGCAATAGAGATGTACGATATTTTTTCTCACTATTTTGATGATTTGGTGCTTCATAACAAAACCGCAACAAGAATTTACTTAGCATCATTACAAAATAGCGATGGAGGTTTTAAAATAGGTATTGACATAGATGATTTATATAAACAACTAGGTTCATTTGCATTTATCATTACTTCATTAATTAATTCAAATATTTCTACGGTTGAAAGTACTTATTGGGCAATTGTTTCTTTAGAAAAATTAGATGCTCTCTCTATGATCGATGAAAAAAATTTTACTCATTGGATTAGATCATGTCAAAATTCAGATGGTGGATTTGGACTCTTCCTAGGATTTACTTATAGCGATATAGTCTCAACTTATTATGCTTTACATCTTTTTAAATATTTTAACAGTGAACCTATATCTAAAATTCAATCTATTTCTTTTTTAAAAAATGCTCAACAGTCTGATGGAAGTTTCTCACCATTACCCACGCTTTCAATACTTGGCCTAGAAATAAGTTTATTTACAACAACATATATGGCTGCTAAGGCTTTGTATGATTTTGCTTATCAAGCAGAAGATATTCAGGGATTTTTAGGGTGGTATGAACTTTGTATTGATAATAATACAGGTGGTGTCGGAGATTATCAAGGATTTGGTGGTGATTTAAGAAATACTCCATATGGTATGATTATAATTGATGATTTGAGATATGATAGGGCTTTTGATCCTGAACCTTGGACAACTTTATTTATGAGAATTATAATTTTAGAATTTTTAATAATAGCATTTTTTATAGCATATAACACTGTAAATAAAGTAAATACGATATTATATAAAAGAATTAAAAAGGCTTTTCGAATTACTGATAAATTAGATATAACCTACCTCAAAAGATATCCTGCGATACACTGTGAAGATTTGAGTATATATGCTGGTAGAAAATTAATTGTTAATTCAATGTCTTTAACTTTAGAGCATGGTGAAATTTTAGGCGTTTTAGGGGAGAGCGGTGCGGGAAAATCTACCTTTGTGAAAAGTTTACTTGGAATGCGTAAATTTTCTGGAATAAACCAAGTATATGGCATGGATGTAAAGAAAAAATCAAAAAAGATGAGACCAATATATGGGTATGTACCTCAAGATTTAAGTAAGATTTATCAAGACTTTACTACCTACCAAAATATCTTATATTTTGCTAAACAATATGGTCTAAGTGAACGAGATATAAGAAGAAAAGCTAAAAGAATTTTACGCAGTTTAGAAATTGAGGATAAAATGCATCAGCAAGTAAAAAATTTGTCTGGTGGTCAAAAAAGGAGAGTAAGCATTGCAATTGGATTAATTCATGACCCCGTAATTGTTTGGATGGATGAGCCGACTTCTGGATTAGACCCAGTAGTTCGTGAAAATTTATGGCACGCATTAACGAAAATAAATGAAGAATTTAACACTACTTTGATAGTAATCACACATTACCCTGAAGAATCACGTTTTTGCAATAAAGTAGCAATTTTTGGGAGAGGGAGAGGTATGATTGATTTTGGTACCCCTCAAGATCTATTATCTCAATTACCTGGAGGTGGAAGAACCATTGATTTAAGCTTTAGTGAAGTACAAATAAATGCTATAAAAAGGCTCGAAGCTATTGAAGGGATAGATAAAGCTTTAGAAAATAAAGCTAGTTTAGAATATTCAATTCTTTCCAATTTAAGATTACGTGAATTAATTAGTAAAATTGAGCTTGAATTTGGTTTGAGTTCAATTCTAGAAATAAAGCAATCAGAATCAAAGATGGAACAATATTTCCGTTATAAAGCAATGGAAGTTCCAAAAGAAGAATAATAAATTCCGTAAAGAGGTTATGTTTTGACAGAAATTTCAAGAGAAAAGGAACTGGAGATGCTTCGTTTGAAAATAATTGAAGCTATTCGATTCTCTACACGATATTGGATGATATTCAAAGAGAAAACATTCGGTATTGCCACAATCTTGGATTTAATATATAAAAAATCATATATTGAAGTTTTATTTTTTACAAATTATGATGTTATGGAATTAGGAGTACCACTTTTAAAAATATATACCCCAATTGAAACTGAGGTAAACTTAAATGAGATTCTCCTTGAACCTGATTTTGATAAGGATGGCCTCATAAGCCCCGTAAAAATTATTAAAAAAGTAAATCAATTAATAAAGAAAGAATTTGAGCATCATATCGCTGTATTGGATGAAGAAGTTAGATTACTTAACGAAAAATATGAAAATTATGAATTAAATGATATTCCCTACAATAGAGAAATAATTATTTTTTTCCCCACGTTTACTTTAGATTTAAAAATAAACTTTGAAAAATATCCTCTCATTCCCAATATTTCATTTTCAGATGAATTATCTAAAATTATCACGATAAATGAATTTCTTGAAACTGAAATGTTTATAAATTGGAATCCCGAGTACCCTATTCATGTTATTCATATTATAGAGGAATTAATTAATATTATTACGAAACGTTTAAAAATAAAAAATTTACCTGAGGATTCTCAACATCTTTTAATTAAAAAAGTATCAGTTGGAAATAATATTAAAAACCTTTCATTTAAAATGCTAAGAGGAACGACAATTGGAATTCATTATGAGGAAGATCAATTTAAATCCAATATTGGTGAAATTTCAAGTATTTTAGACTTTTTTGAAGCAATTATGGGAATTAACTCTTCTTTTTCTGGAGTAATCAAGGTTTTTGGCAAAAATATTCAATTAGCCTTAAAAAGTGAATTGGATAAAATCACAATGATTAGCACAAATATCGATTCGAATATAAAAAATGTAACAGTAAAAAAAATTCTCAGCAAGGAATTTGACTTAAAATCTGATTGGAAAGATTTTAAAGAGCAAATGGGAAGTATAAATAAAAAAATAGGCATAAATTTCATTAAAGGGGAATTAGGATTCAAGACTCTAAATCGAAATTATAAAAAAAATATTATAAATCAAATTTTAAAAGTTTCTGGATTATTGGATAGAAAAAATGATAAAATTAGAGATTTAACTCTGATAGAAACATTATTATTTTCTATTTCACGAGCGATAATAAGTTTACCACATATAATTTTATTATCAGCTCCTAATATTAATTTTGGAAGATCTGAAATTGAAAAGTTTAATAAATGCATAAAAAAATTTAAAAAAGATTATAATGTCTCTTTTATAATTCATGGAACTAAAGATATTCTTTCTATATGTGATCAAATCATTAATATTACTCCGGAAATGACTGAAATTGGATCAATCGATGATTATTTACAAAAATTACCACAATCTGGAGAAATTCTTACGATTGAATTAAGCCGTCCAAATTTAACAGCTATAAAGCAAATGTTAAAAATGGATTCTGTTATTTTTATTGAAGAACGAAGGAATGAGAAATATAAACTGTTTATTCAAGAAAATCCTGAAAAGATTATCATATTTTTATTAGAATTATTTGGTTCTAAACTATATAATTTTCGACGTTTTAGAGCAACTTTGGGAGAATATTTAGAATTTTTAGAATATAAAAAATATGGAAGGATATATAAATGAGTTGAATAATAATGATAAAAAGTATATATATAATGCTTGATAACGGAATTTTACTATTTTCAAAAAATTTCGTGGAAATTAAATATGATAATAATTTACTTATTGGTTTCTTTGCCTCAATAGCTAATTTTAGCAGGGAAGCTTTAAAGAGTGTTGTAAAAACCGTAGATCTTGGCGAAGAGAATAAGTTAGTTCTTCATCCTCGAACTAAAGAAAAGTTATTAAGTGCTGCTATTGTAAGTACGACAGATAATAATTCTCTTATAATAGATATTTTAAATAACCTAATGTTAGATTTTACGCATGAATTTACTTCATATGATAATCCTGATAATATAGATAAAATGACGGCAGAAAAATTAGTTTCAGATAATTTACGAAGGAAAATCTTTCCATCGATTCCAAAACTTATACTGGTTTCAATCGCATTATTAACTCCTCTCTTATCAATATTAATTGTTTTAAGCATTTATATAACGAATACATTTCAAAATTTATTCGAACACGTTCAACCTGCTTTAATTTTATACACGTCCATAACACTTTTGTTATTAACATTAGTTCCCAATTTAATATCTGGGTTTTTAGCGCCGGATAGACGTTATGCATTATTCAATACATTTGTGATCATCATTATTGAAGTAGCTGTTTATATTGCTTTTGTGGAAAGACTTTTTATACAAATAACATTGGCAAATCTTCCTATAAATTTCATTCTTTCTCTAGCTTCTGCATATTTTGGATTGAGATTATCTTCACGCAAATACTTAAAAAAATAATGAAAAATCTTTATATATTCTCTATAATTTCTGAAATGTGATTATAATGGAAGAAGAATTAATCGCAAAATTATTTGACCAAGGTTGGAATTATAAAAATAGAAATAATATTCTTGAACGATTAAAAAGTAATACCTATAATATTATAGTAATTGGAGGAGGTATAACTGGAGCCGGAGTTGCAAGAGAAGCGTCATTAAGAGGCCTTAGTGTAGCTTTAGTTGACATGCAAGATTTTGCTGCAGGGACATCCTCCCGTAGTTCAAAATTAGCTCATGGTGGAATCCGGTATCTTGATCAAGGAGAAACAGAATTAGTTGAAGAAGCTACCACTGAAAGAAATTGGCTTTTAGCACATTTGTCTCATTTAATAAGACCTATTCCATTTCTCTTTGGTTCATGGAAAGGAGGTTGGAGAAAAACTGTGATTAAAGGTGCAATTAAAATTTATGATTTCCTTAGTGATACTAACCAAATATTTAAAAATTCAAATAAAGGAAAATGGTATGACGCTGAAGAAATAATTGAACTTGAACCTGAAATTAATACAGAAGGCTTTTTGGGTGGGGGTATTTACTATGATAATAATGTTGATGATGCTAGATTAACACTTGAAACCATTAAAGAAGCTGTAATTCGAGGCGCAGATGCTTTAAATTATTGTAAAGTAATTGATTTTTTAAAAAAGGATGGAAAGATCGTAGGAGTAAAATGTAAAGATTTAGAACAAAATAATGAGTTTAATATAAATGGAAAATTGGTTATTAATGCTACAGGGATTTGGACTGATGAGTTAGTAGAACTATATCCTGTAAACGTGCCTGATCCTGTTATTCGTCCAACAAAAGGCGTTCATATAACATATAGACGTGAACATGTAGGAAATAAATTAGCTACTATTATTAAATCGATCACGGATGGTCGAGCGTTTTTTGTACTCCCAAGGGGGGATTTTACTGTTATTGGAACGACTGATACCGACTATACAGGTGATTTAACAAATCCATTCTGTGATAAAGAGGATGCAGATTATTTAATTACCTCAGTAAAACACTATTTTCCAAAAGCACGATTAGAATATGACAACATCATATCAACTTGGGCGGGAATTAGACCCTTAGTTATGCAAAAAGGCAAATCTGAAAGTGAAATTTCAAGGAAACACCTCATATTTTTCTCTGATGATAATTTATTAACTATTACCGGTGGAAAATTAACAACTTTCAGGAAAATGGCTGAAGATTTATTTAAAGAAATAGAAATTAAGAAAATTTTTCCGATTATAGATAGAGAAGAAAATTTTTCTAAGCAAAAATATATCATTAGCCTTGATAAAGAAATGTGGTTAGATGAAGTCAAAAAGAGTGGGATTAATTTAGAAGATAACATTATTAAATTGTTGTACCAACAATATGGGCGGGGTTCCATTGAAATATTAACCATGATTAAAAACGACCAGAGTTTAAAAGAGAGAATCATTGAAGATAATGACTTTATAAAAGCAGAAATATTATATATTTTGAGAAATGAATTAACTCCTCATTTAATTGATATTTTCTGCCGCCGTACTGAAATGGCTCTCTTTATTCATCATAAAATGCAAGTACAAGCAGCAAATATAGTAGCAGAGTTAATGGCTTCTGAATATAATTGGAATGATGAAACCAAAGAAAAAGAAATAGAAATATATTCAGATTATGTTAAGAAAACTATTTCTTTCTTGAAATAATACTTGCTAAACATAATTATAAATAAAAATTGGACTCCATCAGAATTATATTTATAAGAAATAATAATATAAATAATATTAAACAAAAATTACATATAGTGTGAAATTAATTGATTTTGCAAATAGGTGCTGTTTTAGGACCATTAGCAGGATATGGGGCTTTATTTGTAATAATTCTTGGTATAATTTGGTTAATTTATGGAATCTATGAAGCAAAGAGACGAGGCTCATTTAAAGAGAGAAAGGTTAAAGATTGGGACTATAAAATAACCGTGTTTTTAAAAATATTAACATTTTTAGGATTCTTTGTAGGACTTATATGTATTGTTATCGGGATTTCAGGATTATACTATAAAGTACCACCTAGTATTGCTTATTACATAACAACAGGTAATGATGTCTCCTATTTTACGTCCATACTATTGATTGTATTAGGAATATTAGCGTTTTTAAAGCCTATGAATGATTTACCCATTGCTTCAATGATTGCTCTAGGAGCAGCTGCGATAGTTACATTTATAGTATATCTCATCATTCCATTGGAAGTAATCCAAACAGCTGAAATATGGGGTGTTGAAATAATTATTATAATAATTTTTATAATAATTTTCTGTTTAACAGCAGTAATAGTAAAATTTTATGCGGGAGCATTAATGGGCATTTCAAAAGTAATTTCATGGCCTCCACTCGCTATTATTGTTTCAGTTTTGTGCTTTATCCAAGGATTCCTGCTATTAGTAAGTGGAATATCAATAATTCCATTTTAATTTTTTTTCTTTTTTTTTTAAATATAACTAAATCGGTGTGAAGGAGTTTTATTTATTTTTCCTTTGATATCATTATTTAACTCATATTTACAGTTTGGGCATTGATTATTATCTGCTATATCTATTTTTTTAAAACTATAACCTGCTCTACTTATGAGCAAATGATTACAATTAGGGCAGTAGGTATTGCTTCCATCCTTATGTCTTATATTACCAATATAAGGAAAATATAATCCCGTCTTCTTAGCAATATCATATGCCATGTCTAGAGTTGTAGCAGATGTTCTTTCCTTTGATGGCATTTTAAAGTCTGGATGATATGCCGAAAAGTGGGTGGGAGTATTTTTACCCAAGTTTTCCACTATCCACACACAGAGCTTTTTAATATCCTCATGACTATCATTCAAACCAGGTATTACCAAGTTTGTTATTTCGACGTGAATTCCATTTGACTTAAATCTTTTCGCAGTGTCTAAAACAGGTTGGACGGATTTTACACCACAAATTTTTTTGTAAAAATCATCTGACATGGCTTTAATATCGATATTTGCCGCATCTATCCCCACTTCAATTAACTCTTGAGACGCTTCTGGTGTGGAATATCCATTTGTCACGAGTATGGTTTTAATATCTTCTTCCTTTAATTTCTTGGTCACATCTATGACCCATTCATGCCAAATTAATGGTTCATTGTAAGTAAAAGCTAAAGTTTTTGCCTTGCTATTTAATACTTTTTTAACTAATTGGTCTACCGTCATTTCCGTTAATGACATGTGCCGATTTTCATAACCTTCAAAATCATAAGATCCATTCCTTCCGTCATCTGATGGATTTGCTTGACTTATTGACCAATTTTGACAATTAGAACAGCGAAAAGAACATCCAATCGAAGCAATAGAGTAAGCTGTTGCACCAGGCCAGAAATTATAAAGTGGTTTCTTTTCAATAGGATCCAAACTTCCTGATGAGATCATTGAACCATAAATTAATGAAAAAAGCTCTCCTTGTATGTTCTTCCTTGTTCTACATGTTCCCACATTTCCCTCCGTAATTATACACTCATTTGCACAGACCCTACATTTTACTTTTTTATTTTCAAGAGCATTCCATAATCTTGCTTTAATTTTCAAATTGAAATGTCCTCTTCTTTTATATTTTCATGAGACTTAAATATTAAATAGATAAATTTTTTTATATTCTTTTTAGTTCATTACTAAAAGAAATTATTGATTGAAAATACAAAATTAAGTGAATTGGAATATTCAAATTAGAAAAGACCTAGAATTAACAAGAGAAGAGATTGAAAGTTTAATTGAAGAAAAGAAGAATTTGCTAAATGAAATCGAGTCCCAATTAGGAAAAGGATCAAATTACTTTAGTGAATTAAGCGAAATGGCTTTATTACAACTAGAAATAGAACAATATAATGAATCAGAAAATAATTTTTTAACATGTTTAAGCTTTTTTAAAAAGCAAAATGACAGATTAGGTCAAGCAGCAGTTTTGGGCGTTATGGGTACTTTATATTTAAAAAAAGGAGCTTATTCTAGCTCAATTGATTCTTACGAGAATGCGAGAAGAATTTATGAGGAATTAAAACAAATTAAAGAACAAATTACCTGTTTAATGGGTATCGGAAATGCCCTAATGAAATTAAACCGTTTACAAGAAGCGTGTGATAGTTATTTAGAATGTGCTGCGATTTGTTCCGATAATAATGACATGTATGGTTTGTTAGATTGTCTTGGAAATTTAATATACATCCATGAAACTCAGGACAAGTGGGATGTTGTTTATGAATTATATAAAAAAACACTAAAAGCATTTAAGGAATTACATGATATCCAAGGGATCATTACTTCTTATTTTAATTTAGGACTTTTGCAAAAAAATAAAAATAGAGAAGAAGCTTTAAGATATTTTAAGAAAGGAACAAATTATGCAATTGATGCTAACTATTCAGACCTGATAATAAAAGGTTTAAGTTATGTTGCAGAGACCTTATTTTATTTGGGTAATATACGAAAAGCGAAAGATCAATTAATAAAAGCATTATTTTTAGCAGAAAATGTTAATGCAAAAAATGCTACATTACAAATTAAAATCCTGTTAAAATCTTTTGGTTTGAACGATGAAGATATAGATAATGAATTAGATTTATATAAAAATAGCAAGAAAAACTGAAGAAATAAATATCATCATTTTTATAAATAAATTAGATAATAAAAAATTCAAATTCAGTAAAAATGATAAAATATTGTCCTTATTGTGATAAACCAATCGAAGAAACTGATAAATATTGTAATTATTGTAAAAAACCATTAGTTTCCTCTATTCCACGTAAAGATCCTCCTATTGATAAGAGCTTGCATCCTTATACTTATATGCAGAATGATGAGGTTACGTATGAATACAATGATATTATTGATGATGAAAGGATAGAACAACAAATTAAGGAAGTTAATAAAAAAATTGAAAAAGGACAAGATCTTGGTGAATCAATAGGTAATTTGCTTTTAATAAAAGCCTCTCTTTATTATCAAAAAAGGGACTTGAATACCGCATCGAAAATATTAGAAATTGCTTTAAACAGCTTTAAAAATGAAAATAATTTGGTAAATGTTGCGATTTGTCACAATGAACTTGGCTTAATTCAGGAAGATTTAGGATATTTTGACAATGCAATATTTCAATTTGATAGAGCTATTGAATTACTCAAACAAATTAATGATACCAATCGATTATTAAAAGTATATAATAATATTGCTAATATTTATTTTTTAATTGAAGATTTAGAAAATTCATATGAATTTTATCAAAAAGCGATAACTCTAGCAAGAGAAGAAAATTTAATATTAGAAGAGGTTAAATCATCAAGCAATCTTGTTGATGTTTTATTTCTCTTGAATGATTATGAATTCATTGGTAAAATTTTAGATAGGAATGCGTTCATATTTAATCAAACGGGTAATATTAATGGAACAATTAATACTCTGATTAAATATGGAAAATTAAACTTCAATTTAGGGGAAAAATTTTACGATAAAGCTATAAAACTATTAAATGAGGCTCTTGATCTAATTCATAAAATAAGTACTAATTTGAATCCATATAATAGAGCACGCATGATGTGGGAAGGTCAATATCTCCTTGGTAAAATATATTTGAAATTAGATGATTATAAAATTAGCGAAAATTATTTCCAACAAAGTCTTGAATCCCTAAGAACATTTGAACTTGGTGACAGTATTGATCAAGCAGCGGTTTTAGAAGAATTAGGTAATTTATTTTATCTCAAAATGGAATATTCAAAAGCAATTGAATATTTGGATTTATCTGTCGAGATTTATCATAAATTTGGTAAAGATCAAAAAATAGGGTTAATTAAAGATCAAATAGGGCAAATAATAATCGATTCAAATGGAGATCAATTGGAAGCAATTCGATTTTTTGAAGAATCTTTAGAAATGTTTGAAAAGTTAAATTATGAAAAAAAAGTAGCAGACATGTTACAGAAATTAGGGGATGTATATATTAATAGCGGAATGATTGAACTTGCCATTGATAATTTTAAAAGGGCAAAAATTGTATATCAAGAATTGAAAGATGATTATAACGTGAATCTTATAGCTGAAAAAATTTATTCTTTAGAAAATTAAATTTAAGAAATAAACGTTTCTATACCGAATGCGATAATTGGGAGAAAAACCAAACATAAAATAATTTCAAAAACGCAGAATATAATCCAAAATATCTTGACGTGTTTAATTGGATATTTTTTATATTCAATGAAGGCTAATATTGAAATAGACCACCATATATAATGTGGAACTTGAAGTAATAATAATACCATTTCAGAACCCAATGTATTATTAGCATTTATTCCGGTGCTAGTCAAATAAGAAATACCCATAATCATTACTACTCCTATAAGGGCCGGAACTTGATTCCATCTTATTTTTTTTTCAAAAATTAGATTGACTAAATATAAAAGACCAAATGCAATAATTGATGTTATTTTATAAAAAGCAAGAAATAGGAATAAAGGGCTATACCATTTATCTCTATATTTTTGATACATGAATAAAGCAAATGCAATCCAAATATTCGTGTTAAAAAGCATCGACCACCAGAATACCATTATAATATTACCATATATCCACCATTCTTGATAGATTCCTCTAATGTTTTTTAGAATTAAATAGAACATAAGGAATGTAATGATTAAATGAATTGAAAAGCTAATTGGAAATGGTAATAGCATCCAAAAACATATGATACAGAAATAATTGAGATAAAAATACCCCTCAATCTGAAATAAATTGATAATATTATCTTCATATAGATTTTCTCCAGTTAACCAAAATTTTTGGACTGCATTATAGAAATAGTAAAAATCATGTCCAGGATTATATCCATTAAAATATCTAAAAAAACTTGTAATGATTCCAATTATAAACACTAAAACCATTATTGCTAAAAAAATCACAATGATCTTCTTATTCAAACCATCTTTAGTGTCGATTTCTGTCATATATTGTCAATATTCCGCTTTAATTTTGTCATTTTGGGGGAATTATCTTAAATTAATAAATACTAATCATCAAAATCGAAATCCTCAGCTCTATAAACTTTTGGTTCTCCAAATTCTTTAAAACCTAATCCTTTTATAAACGCTTCTGATACTTTGTTATCTTTATAAACTTCACATCGAAGCTCTTTAACACCTTTCTCTTTAAAATAATTCCAACTGGCCATGCCAAGAACAGTTCCTAAACCCTTCCTTTGGAATCGTGGTAAAATACCAAGTCCTGCGATGATACCAATTTCGTTATTATTACCTTCAAAATCTAATATTATAAATCCTCCATCAATTCCATATACCTTACCAATCAGAATAATACAGTTTGGATCTTCAAAAATTTCAATAAAATCATCTATAGACATTGCCCGAAAAGGAGTCTGGCTCGTTAACCATGAGCGGTTGTATATCCCAACAACAATCTCCAGGTCTTCTTTTTGTGCTTCGCGAATATTTGCTCTTATGATATTATGCTCGATCTTTTGTTTTAATGAATCTTCAAATTCTTTGGAGATATCTTCAACGGGTAAGCGCATTTGAATGTAAACCATTCCTTCTTCGAGAAGTTCATCTTTATCTTCTTTAGCTTCATCATATTCTGCTTGAAGTGCTAAAAGGAATGCTTTAACTCTTTTTCTTTTAAGTGATTTTGAAGTTCTCATTATGATGATTATTATCTTATTTCTTTAAATTAAAGATTTTAGATTTTCTCGCATTTCGCTTTCAACTTCATCAGTTAATAAGTTTTTATATCTTAATGCAGAAATTCCCATCATAATTTTTTTTTGCAGGTTAACATCATTAAGTAAGTTTTTATTTTCACTTGAAAACTCAAAAATCGATCTCAATTTCATGTCCTCCTCAATTTTTTCAAGTAGATTCTCTCGCAATTGTTTAAAATCTTCAGATATCTCTTCATATAAAACATTTTTATCACCAAGGAACCCTGGAAAGATTACGGACATTCTTTCTTCCATCATTTCTTCATCTTCAAAGAACATTGCATAGACAGGCATGTAAATCCATTTTATTGGCATGGAAAAGAATTCTGATTTGCTATCATCAACCGACCATTTTTTTAATTCTTCAGATTCTTTATAACATTGCTGTTGCTTATTTTGAACTATTTGTATGATTTGAGCCTTTAAATCCTCAATTTGGATTTTTAAATTTTCCAGACCAGAGATTTCATCAAGTTTTTCCTTTTCAAATTTTATTCTTTGTTTTTCATTATCATCTAATTGAGATTGTATCGAATCCTCATAATTTTTGAGATCTTTCTCTGCTTGAGCATCTATTTCGATAGCTTTCTTTTCAAATTCATTATATTTTATTTCAAATGAATCTAATGAATCCAAAAATATTTGTCCTTGTTCTCTTAAATAATTAAAATGAGCTTTGAATTTTGGTAAGAGTTCCTCAAAAATCTTAGATTTTAAAGATTCTTCTCGAACATAGAATTTATTTGTTTTTAAAATGTCTTCTAAACTTCTTTCTATAGTTTTAAAAAGTGTTGAGATATTTTCAATTACTTTTTTTTTTTCATTAATTCTCCATTGATCACTCTTATCAAATTCATCATACTTTTTCTTTTTCGCTTGAGTATTTTCAATACTTGATTCTACTTTTTTGATTTGTGAATTATATCTGTCCTTAATATCCGATAATTTAACGTTTACATTAGTTAATAGTTTTTCAATTGTATCATCAATCAAGTCATAAATAGTTTTCCATCTATATCCATTAGATTTCATAGTTTCAATAGTCGTTCTAAAGTGTTCTGAGATATCTAATGCTTGATCTGTGTTTAAAGTAGCATTTAAAGGCATGTATTCTTTAATTGGTTTATATCTAATACCTCGCATTAGTAATAACAAGGATTGTAAAAATTCGGGATTAATTATTCCTTCTATCTTAAGATCTTGATATTCTGATTCTTCACCCGTGCTTAATTCTTTTGCTTCGGCATCTTTATATGTAAGAATTTCAATTATTTTGTTTAATTGCTCAATTTCAGTTTTATTATCTATATTTCTCAAAACATGACCGATCAATGGTTGCCGTGGCCAATTAGAAAATCTACCTATTTTTTGAAATAGTAACAATCCATCAATTATAATGTGTGTGGAAATTACTCCAGGTACAGTCAAGAAAGGCCATAATAGCCGGGAAAAAGAGATTAATTTCTCACTACTTTTTTTATTGCGGTTTAATAAAAAATAAGCTAAGCACAACTCCTCATTTTCTCCTAATTCTGGTAAGGAACCATCTTTTCTTATTAAAAACGGTAAAAGGTTTTGTTCTCCATGTATTGACAATATTAGTCACCAAATTAAGGTGTATCTTTAATTAAACATAAAAATGTAATAAAAAAATCTTTTCTATCAATATAAATCTATAAAAATAAAATCTTACTTTAATTCTGAAACGCTATTAGCAAGTACAAATAGTATCAATGAGACTATTATGAACAATGGTGGGATATACGATTTTATGTGAGGCCAATTTAGAGAGTTAAAAACTCCGTCTAATATTCTACCCGCAAAATACATTAGAAATGCTACACCATTTAATAAATATGATTTTCTAAGAACTCCAAAGGTTTTATAAGCTAAAAGCAGAAACATGAAAGGTATTAGAAATACAAGTAAAGGAAGTAATATCCAATTCAACCATAATCTACCTATTGGATAACCAAAAATGGTAATTAATTCAATAGGTGGGTAAAAATATGTAACATTAGTCTCAACATCCATTAGTAGATTATCTGGTAAAATTAATGCTAGGATTCCTACTATTACAGGTATAATCATTAGGATGATTCTTATGGCTAACCTTCTTTTATCATTGTTCAAAAATTTAATTATTGCTTTTTTAATTTGATTTTTCTCTGTTATTTCTCTATTTTTATCTACAATTGTTGGAAGTAGAAGAATTCCTAACACTCCAACAGCAAAAGAAATCCCAATCCATGTGAAGAAGGTTGCTAATCGGTAACAATACATTAATGCTTCACCTGTTTCGGGACTCACACCCTGTGCTGGCACAAAGAAGTATAACATTTGAAAAAAGTATCTACCTATTGCCAAACTAATAAATATATTCCCAAAGAATAACCAGTACGTCTTTTTTGAATTTCTATACTTGAGAAAAATGAAATAAAAGGAAATAAGCACGTAATATCCAAGAATAATGCCATAAAGCATCAATTCAATACCTTCCCAATTTGATAAATCCAGGTTAATGTCTTGTCCTAACATTATATTTACAACAAATTATTTTTTTTTTCAATTATAAATTATATTATATTATTATTATTTAATATTTTAGATATTGGTAGGTCAAACTACTAATATTATCTTTAATTTTTTTATATATTAAAAATATGTTTTGATGCCTTTATGATAATTGAAGACAATATTGAAACATTTAATTCACTTTTAAAACGGCGTGGATTCATTTGGGGTCCTTCACCGGAAATATATGGTGGACTAGCAGGATTTTATTCATATGGACCAGCCGGAATGGCTTTAAAGAATAATATTCTATCTCTTTTTAGACGAGAACTTCGAGCGTTTGGATTTGGAGAAGTTGAATGTCCTACCATAATGCCAGAAATAGTATGGAAAGCATCGGGGCACCTAGAGCGTTTTATCGATCCTGTATTGAAATGTAATAAATGTGAAACATTACACAGGGCGGATAAATTTCTCCAAGAATTTTTTCCAGATCTCATGATAGATGGTATGTCATATGATAAAATGCAGGATTTAATCTATAAGAACGAAATAAAATGTCCCAAATGTGATACTCCCTTTGGTAAAATTGAAGAATATAATCTAATGTTGAAGACCCAAGTGGGCGCGGGTACTATTGCCTATCTACGGCCTGAAACAGCAACAACAACATATTTACTTTTTAATCGTTTGGATCAAGATGCTCGAAGGCAATATCCTGTAAAAGTTTTTCAATACGGAAAAGCTTATAGAAATGAAATATCACCAAGACAGCAAGTTCTACGAATGAGGGCATTTGACCAATTTGAACTTCAATTATTTATCGGTAAGGATCAAGAAATGAATTATGAGGATTATGATGAGATAAAAACCTATAAAATGCCTTTATTAGATTGGAAACTTCAAGACAAAAATATTGATACTCCAAACATGATTTCTTCAGAAGAAGCACTAAAATCAAAAATTCTTAAAAAACCAGCTTATGCCTACTGTCTCTATCTTGGATATCATTTAACTAAAATATTGGGGTACCCTGATGATGTAATAAGATTTCGTCAACACTCCCCTAATGAAAGAGCACATTATGCAGATGATGCATGGGATTTAGAAATTAAAACAACTCAGTTTGGTTGGGTTGAAATATGTGGTATACATGATCGAACGGATTATGATCTGAGGAGACATGGGGAATATTCCAATCAAAATTTTGAGATCCCTATGGGACAAGATCCAAAAGAAAAAGAAATCCCTCAAATTTTAGAAATTGCTTTTGGTCCCGATAGAATAATTTATACTCTTCTTGAGTGCACCTTTAATGTTGAGGAAGTTGCAAAAGGATCCCGGATAGTTTTAAAACTAATCCCAGAGCTTGCACCAAATTCTGTCGCCATATTTCCACTGAAAAGAAATGATGAGCAATTAAGAAATCTTGCAAAAAATATTCATAAAAACCTAACAAAAGAACGAATTATTTCTTTTTATGATGAAAAAGGAGCTATTGGAAAACTTTATAGAAGACAGGATGAATTAGGAACTCCTTTTTGTATTACAGTTGATTATGAATCATTTAAAGATAATACTGTAACAGTAAGAGATAGAGATACAATGGAGCAAATAAGAGTTGATATAGCTAATTTATCAAATCATATAAAAAAAAAAATCAAATAAAAAAAAAAATTATTTAATCAAGAAATCTTTTTATAATAAATCGAAATTATAGATACATAAATAGAGAATTATTAATGTTGACTCATCGCGTTCTAAAGGCAAAACGCAATAAATTTAAATTAAGATTTCACTTAAAACATGTATTATCTCTATTTCTAATTTTTATATTTATTATTAGCATTTTCTTAGTTAATTGTCCTTTAAATCAAAATTTAGTAGAAAGTAATAGGCCTATTATTAAAGATGACCCCAAATCACCCTTAATTGCAGGAGTAGACCCAGAAATTCTCATTCCTCCTTATTTGAAAAACATAACTGATATATGTAATTTTTTTAAAAATAATTATGAATCGAGTTACTCTGACATTCTTTATTATAGAAGAGGTGATACCAATGGAAATATCATCGATGATACTGTGTATTCAATCGATAATATACTATTTTATAAAACTATTGAAAAACAACTAGAAACCCTAAGTGGTAGTGAAACCTATATCAATTATACTCAGTTAAAATCAACAAATTTATACTATTACTATAACTCAAGTGTTTATGGATTTGTTAATTCTATCAATGGTACGACAGGTGATATTATAGATGCTAATCGCTATTTAATAGATAACTTAATGCCTATATTCCTGCTTCTCGACAATTATGCTTCTTCATCCTATCAAGAAGTACTAGACATATATAATCTCATAAGAAGACCTGAGTTCTGGGATTCAACTAACATCGGTTTCTTAAATTCAAATTCATCATATACAGATCATAAATATGCTAAAGATAATTTATATGCAATATTGGCTTATATGTTAATAGCCCGATCACCTCAATTTGATTCTACCACTCGAAATGTAGCACTTTATATTGCTAATCAAACAATGATAAAATTACTTGAAAATATATGGGATTATAGTAATCCTGGTTTCAAAGTTGAGACATATTTTGATTGGTCACCAATCCTTAGCCCTGCTACACCCGCACTTGAAGCTAGAAAGAAACATTTAGAAATTAATGCTTTAGGAATAATGGCCTTATTAGATTTTTTCGTTCAAACTAATGAATCCATTTATTTAGAAAATGCAACTTTGCTTTATAATAAGATGAATGGAAGTCTCTGGGTCCCTTCATTAGAGCTTTATTATTATTCTACGGAAGATGAAGATTGGGATACAACAATCTCAAATGATGATAATAAAAGAGTTATTTTAGAAGATAATGCTATAATGATGAAAGCTTGTTTAAAGCTATTTGAAATCACGGGAAACATAACTTATTATGAAAGAGCTTATCAACTTTTTGAAAGTATTGAAAGAAGATTTTATGACACTGCTAATAAAGCCTATAAATATATAATATTCCCTCCTTCTAAAGTAAATCCTTATAAAAACATTACCTCTAATTTATTTTTAATAGATGCTTATATGGAAGCGGCAGAAATCTATAATTCCCCTCGATTGATTGCATCATATAACGTAACAGAAGCTATTCCAGATTACATCTTCAATCAAGATTTATTAAACATTACTACAAGTTTCATTTATAACTCATTTATGAGCACGACCTATATATCTGATATTAATATAACTTATGTTTTTAATTATCCTAATGGCACGATGTTTGATGAAGTAGCAGGATATATCAATAAAGGAAATACATCACATGAATTGATATATAACATTACAGATTCTCTACCCTATGGAGATGGTTATACTATCCTTATATGGGTCAATTCGAGTTATTTCTGTTATAATGAAACCATTTTGACATTTAATGTTATTTCAGGATTAGTTGATAAGCTAATTGAAGGATTAGGCATCACGCTATACCAAGGACCGACGCTTAATATCTCAATTCCAATCAATAATACTCGAAATGGCAATGTCACTTTAGATGTTTCAATGGAAAGCGACAATATAATTAACCAATATCTCAATGGTGTGAATTTTACTTCCTACTTGTATGCTAATGACACAATTGTCTCTTTTAATCTTACAACTATTACAAATGCAGAGTTAGGACCTGATAATATCATATTTAAATTTACCAAAGGAAATGTATTATATCTGCTAATCAATGCTTCAATAATAATAGGTGATTCTTTTGATCATACTGCTATTATTCATGATAGTGAAGTTGTTGATGAGGATCTTGTTGAGATTAAATTTAATTTAATAAATTTCTTACCAAATGATCCTCAATCTGTTAATATAAGTTTCTCAAGCATTAAAGGAAATATTCTTAATGATTCAGTTGATTTAAGAGAACAAATAAATTTAAATCGTAGTGAATCCCGTCAATTAATCTATAATTTAAATGTATCCGGTACTGGTAGCATTATAATAGTAATGTCTTTATCTAAAGGAAGCATAACTTATTACAATGAAACGATGTCTATTACGATTGTTCCAGCATTAGAAATTATTAGAACGACCTATCCTAGAACTGTTACTCAATGGGATTATTCGAATTTGATAATAAAGATAGAAAATAATAGAAAACAAGTTGAAGATTATACTTTAACAATAGTTGAGCAAAATCCTTTATTCGGCGTGCCAAACAGTATAACAATTGAGGGTCAATTAGCCCCAGGAATTAACCGTATTCAAGCTCAAATCTTCTCAACCTTAAATCCATATGATTTTGGAGTAAAAAATTATTTATTTGAATTGAGAGATAGCAATGGGGAATTAATAGAATCCGATTTTTTCGAAGTGAGTATAGAATTATCTACATCCGCTTTGTTTTTCTGTTATATAATACCTATTACCATTCCATTTATTATTATTTTAATATATTTAAGTAAAAATTTAAAAAATAAACAATTAAGAAGACGTTAAAAAATGATAAGAAAAAAAAAATTAGCTCACTTTCTCTTAGTTATATTATTAATATCTAATATACTCTTTATATTTTCACTCAATTTTATACAATTAAACCAGATGAATTTTGATTCTCAGGCTAAATTTATTCCCAAATCTTCATTTATTTACGAAGCATTATCCTATAATGAGATTAACATTAGTAAAACTAGTATATATCAGCATTTTGAGACTATTAATATCAAAGTTGATGTTTCAAAATATGATCCCGTCGAAAATCATACTGAAGTACAACTCTCTGATCTTTATGGACATACGGAACGATATAATATGACAAGGATTAATGACCAAGTTTTTTCTTTTAATTATACTACAAACATTCAATCTCAATTATTAGATTTTATCAATGTGAGTTTCTTAGTATATAATGAGAGTAGAGATTTGCTAAATGCACATACAAGAAGTAAGAATTTTACCATCAATCCAAATTGTAGGATTACTTTTGTTCCGGATTCAAATTATCATAAAGAAGAATTTCTATATGCTGATGTAATGCCCGATTTGTACAGTGCATCTCAATATGGTTGGGACACATGGAATATATCTATTGATGAAGATTTGGATGGAACTAATGGTAATGATTTGTTCAGCATTCCAGGTTATAATCAAAGTTCTATATTATTTGAAATAAATAGCACCTTCAATAAAGTCAATAAAGACTATTGTGTTCGAGTAAATTTAATTAATAGCACTAATCAAATAATAACATCATCATGCTATACCTTCACAGTTGAAAATTCAAATCCAACTATTGCGGCTTCCACTGTGACCTTAAATTCTAGTTCTATATTCAGGTCAAATGTAGATAATTGTTTAATTGAATTAAATGCTAGCGATTTAGAAAGAGAACCAAAATTTCTTAATGTATCACTGCTTCTTAAACATCTTAATTTTGAAACTTATGATTGTGGTTATCTAAACAATAAACAAGATGGATCATTTCAATTAGCATTTAACGCTCCCCATTATCTCACTCCAGGAAATTGGGAAATAAAACTCACGGTAATTGATAATCAAGGTGGTTCATATGAGTACACTCATGGAACGCAATTAACAATAAAAAATAATGCCCCTAAAATCTATGGCTATGAAATAAATGGAATACCCATGACACAGGGTATTAGTATATATTATGGTCAAACCATATCATTTACTTTTAATGTTTCAGATGAAGAAGATGGAAACGTTCTAAACATTACAGTGATACTAATTAGCTCCAATAACGATATTATTGAACGAACAGCTGGTCCAGATTTAACTATTACATTCAGTTCATATGAATTGGTGTCAGGGATTTGGTATGTGTATGTTTACATTGAAGATTCGGATGGTGCTATAGTAGGTTTTGAAGATGATATTGATAAAGCTCCTTTAGCTATAAGGATTATATCAGATCTTATCGGACCTGTCTTGCCATGGATTGCATTGGTAATAGGGTTAATTATCGGCGTGTTAATAGGTGCGGGAATTGGATATTATCGAATTAGATCTAAAATCTTAGAAGGTCAAGATATTAAATTTAAAAAAAAAATTAAAACGGAAAAAATAGCCACTCCCGATAAAAAATTGGGAAAAGAACCAACAAAACCTTCTGATGCTGATGTAAAAAAGAAAAAAATTGATGAAAAGGAAGAAAAGGCTGAACCTAGTAAAACAAGGCCTCAGAGAAAAATAAAAAGAAAATTATAAGAAAATAAAAAATTTTATTCTTAATTTTTTAATATTTGCTATTGTAAACCAAGTTCATGTAGCTTATAAAGAAATTTACCTAATTTTCCCTCGTAATTACCCGCAGATATTCTATTAACTCCTGGGACCTTCACAGCAGCTTCAATTCCAAGCTTCATTGCTTTTTTTATAGCATCTTCAGTTGCGCCATCTAAGATGACTTCATAAACGCAGTTATCGCCCTCCTTAAGGACTGTTTTTTCTGATTTAGTTCTCAATGTAGGACAAAATGCATCATTAGTTGAAGCTCCAAGAAAACTATATTTTGATCCAACTTTTGAACCAGAACGTGCTATACCCCCAGGAAATGCTGCAATTACATTTTCTACATCTTTAATTGCGTCAATAGATGCCTCTGCTGCGGCTAATCCGCTATCTTGGTCTTTTGCAATTATTAAGAAATTACCACCTGCTACACCCTTTCCAACCTTTGTAGCACCTTGACAGATAAATTCCCCATCCATTACAGGAATTTTCCAATTTGTCGTTCCTTCTATTTTCTCCTCAAAGCCATCACCAAAATACCGTAAATTATCTCCAATTTTAATTTCAAAATCCTTTGATGGATCTAATGAATCAATCATTCCGTCAAAGCATGCGGTAGTTGGACAAGTAAGAACGCATTGCCCCAATCTATTCATTACTACGTTCCCAATCTTCTTCTTATCTCCAACAAAGATCATTATAGCAACTCCCGGGCGATTATCGGGTGTTTTATCTGGAGGTAATATCACGTCAATTGCTGCTTCAGCATCACAATGAATAGTAGACGTTCCATATCCTGTGGTTACTTGTCCCGCGATTTTTGCCCATTTTTCATTTTTTGCAGTGATTATTACCCGCGCAAAATTAGATCCAAAACCCTCACAGAAGGTATCTTCAATTTCTACTCCATTTAATTCCATTTTTTTCAAACCTCTATTTTGTTTATTATTTTTTTTTCCTATGACATAATTAGATGTTCGATTTTATATAAAATTTATAAAAAAAAATAAGCACGTGATCTTTTTCTCACTATATAAACCTTATAAAGTTTCGAAAATTTAGCAATTTAATTCCAATTAAATTAATAATTTTACACTTAATTGAGTTAAAATGAGCGAAGAAAAAGTTTTAAAAATAGGAATTTTAAAAAATGGAACAATCGGGTCATCTTTATTACTCGCGTTTCTCATGGACGAACGAGCTGAGGCTACGAGAATAAATGTTGTAGAAGTCACTTCTGGAGCAAAAATGCATCCTCCAGAGGTTTGTACCGCAACAATGACTAAATTATTGGAAATGAAACCCGAATTAATCATAATGTCTAGTCCTAATGCTGCTTTAAAGGGTCCTAAGGCTTGCAGAGAAATGGCGGGAGGTATTCCTACGATCATTGTTTCTGATGCTCCTGCAAAAAAAGCAGTTGAAGAAATAGAAGAGAAGGGGATGGGTTACATTCTTGTAAATGCGGATTCTATGATAGGTGCCCGTCGACCTTTCTTAGATCCAACTGAAATGAGTCTATTTAATGCAGATTTGTTAAAAGTTCTTGCTGGTACCGGTGCGTTAAATGTTATTGCTAATGCATTAAATATGGTAATTATGGACATGTTAGATGGAAAGGCACCCACACTTCCAAAAATAATAATCGATGCAACAACAGCAGTTGCAGCAGCTGGGTTTTCCAATCCATATGCTGAAGCCAAAGCCATTGCTGCTTTTGAATTAGCAGCATCAGTTTCGAAAGTAACCGGAACAGCTTGCTTTCAATTAAAGGATCGGGAAGATTACATGCCATTATTAGCAGCAGCACATGAGATGATGAAAACCGCTGCTGATTTATGTTCTGAAGCAAGAGAAATTGAGAAAGCAAATGACACAGTTCAAAGGACTCCACATCATGCAAAACAACAAATGCTTAAGAAAGTAAAACTACATGATAAAGAAGCCTAAAATCATTAATATAAAAAATAATAATGATAAACTTTCTTTTTTTTAAAATAAAATAATTAAAGATTTATATTAATCTATATAGGAGAAGTTCTTATATAATCTTCTAAATTCCTTAATTCATCACCAGATAGAGCTTGAATTACTCCTGTAAAAACTTCTGGCTTTTTATTCTTTGTCACGGCCATTATAAATCCAGCATCCTCGAGTTCTTTAATTAAGACGTAGCTATTATCTGATTCATATACAATAGTAGTTAGTGTTATTGGTGATGCATTTGAGTTCAACATCAACATGACTTTAGAATAAATCTCATATAAATTAGATTCTAAAGTTCCCATCTCAAATTTCATAAATTTTAAAGGTTTACTCTCAAATTTTCCGAAAGTTGATGCCATTAATAGTCCGTCTGGTTGATTAAATAACATATATTCTGATAAAGACTCTGCTTTTAATTCATTTAATAAATGCCTGATTTTACCAAGTCGTTGCATGGCTAATGTATTTTTTTGAATTTCATAATCTAGTATTTCAATTAATCTATGTTGAGCACTTCCTTCTTTGACTGATACAGGAGTAAATACTATTCTGTTCTTTAATTCCTCATCTAATCCTGTGGTTAAAAGTTCATAAAAATTATCTTCTCGTGACTCATCTAAATCAATTTTGTTTAATAGACAATAAATTTTATCTACATGGGGACTAAACTCAAACACGTATCCATAAAATTTATCGAATATCTCTCTCACGTTGGAATCTTGAGCCGCGGTATCAACCATGAAAATAGCTGTGGTAATTTCAGAAAATATTAATTCTCGTTGAGATTCTGAAAAGTAGCGTTCCATATATCTCTCCTGGCCTCCAGCATCCCAGATATTGAGTTCCATGATGCCACGAAAGATGAAATTCTCTCGTGAAACACCCTTCGTAGGTTTTAGGTTAACAACTTTCATAAAATTATAACCAAGACAAGTTGTGCGCATTAAGCTTGTTTTACCAGCATTTTGAGGGCCGAATATAAGAATCTTCATTAAATTAGCAACCTTAAGTAAATTTTTATTTTAAATTAAAATTATAATCTAATTATTATAATTTACTTATTTAATTTTTTCTAATTATTTATGTTTTTCACTTAGTTCAAATTTGATAACGATTGAAATAAATATCATTAAATATTTAAAATTATAAAAATTCAAATTTCAATTTCAAGAAAGGAATGAATAAAAAATGGATCTTTTAAAATATATTAGAAATGTGCCAGATTGGCCTAAAGAGGGAATACAATTTAAGGACATCACTACTTTATGTAAAGCTCCAGAATCACTAAAAGAAGCATGTGATCAACTAATAAACTATTATAGAGGTAAGGGAATCAATAAAGTTGCAGCAATTGAAGCCCGAGGATATATTTTTGGGGCAATTATTGCTTATTTTTTGGATGCAGGATTTATACTAATAAGAAAACCCGGAAAGTTACCCGCTAAAACCATAAGTGAAACATATGAACTTGAATATGGAACTGATACTATTGAAATGCATGAAGACGGAATTATTAAAGGTGATAAAGTTCTTGTAATAGATGATTTACTAGCTACAGGAGGAACTGCTAAAGCTGCTGCAAATTTAGTTGAAAAAGCAGGTGGTGAAGTTATAGGTATTGGATTTGTAATTGAACTTACAGGTAGTCTGCATGGGAGAGATAAATTAAGTGGATATGACGTTTTCTCTTTAGTTAAGATTCCTGTTGAGGAATAGTCATATATTTTTTAAAAAAATAAATAATAAATGAAATAATTTAAAATCTCTTAATGATGAGTAAAATGGTAAAAATAGGAATAATTGGTGGTTCGGGATTAGATAATCCCGACATTTTAAAAGAGGCCAAGGATGTAGAAGTTGACACAGCCTATGGAAAGCCTACATCTCCATTAAAAATTGGAAAGATAAACGATGTAGATGTCGTGCTCATAGCTAGACATGGAAGAGAGCATACCATCCCTCCAACTCAAGTTAATTACAGAGCTAATATACAAGCATTAAAAGACCAAGAATGCACTCATATTTTAGCGACGACCGCATGTGGAAGCTTGAGGGAAGAGATTGATAGAGGAGATTTTGTAATTCTCGATCAATTTATTGATTTCACTAGGCTCAGAAAAGTAACTTTTTTTGAAGAGTTTCCACCTGGAGAACCCAAACACGTTTCGATGGCAGATCCTTATTCTAATGAATTAAGAGACATCATTAATGAAACAGCAAAGGAACTTGGACTTAAGTATCACGAAAAAGGAACTGTAGTTACAATTGAAGGTCCACGTTTTTCGACAAGAGCAGAATCTGAAATGTTTAGGCTTTGGGGTGCTGATGTTATAAATATGAGCATTGCACCAGAAACTATATTAGCAAACGAAGCAGGAATTCCATACGCAGCAATTGCAATGTCAACTGATTATGACTGTTGGAAAATATCAGAAGTGCCAGTGACTTGGGAAGAGATTCTCGAGGTATTTGGTAAAAATGTTAATAATGTTATTGCGTTATTGACGAACATAATTTCTAAGTTAAAATAATATGCCTTATCTCTTTTTTTTATTATTTTATTAAAAATTTTAATAATAATAATTTTATTCAAAATATTTTTTAATAAATTCTCCAATTTTATCCATACCCTCTTGAGCTTCCGGAAAAAAACCTATAAAAGCTTGGAAAACGTGTATCATGTCTTTAAAAATTTCCAATACTACCTCCACTCCTGCTTCTTTAGCGCGTTCTGCAAGATGTACAGCATCATCATACAAGAGTTCTTGAGTTCCAACTGTAATGAGAATCGGTGGTAATCCTTGAAGGGCTCCATATAAAGTTGTAATGAATGGATCCTTTGGATCATTTTCTCCATAATACCACTTAGATGCAGAAATTAAAAGTTCTGGAGTAAGAAATGGATCAATTTCAGCATTATTTTTAAAAGCATTACTTGTTAAAGTCAAATCAATCCAAGGAGATATGCAAATAGTAATTCTTGGTAAAGGAATATTCTCCTCTTTTAATTTAAGCTGAGTTGCAATGGTTAGACCTCCTCCACTAGAATCTCCTGCAATTATTATGTTTTTGGGGGCTATTCCTTCTGAATTTATCAACCATTTATATGCATTTATGCAATCTTCCAATCCTGCTGGAAAGGGATTTTCAGGAGCAAGTCGATAATCAAGTAATAAAGTTCTGCCTTTAATTAGTCTAGACAATCGGGTTGCAATCCCTCGATGAGTGTGAGGCCCTCCTGCAACGTATCCCCCACCATGTAAATATAATACTGCTCTATTTTCGGTCGAATCGTTAGTTGATATCCATTCTGCTGGGCAACCTCCCGCATCTATTTGATTTATTTGCATATCATCATCTTTTTTTGCCATAGCTGCAATTAGATCTAAATTAGCTCTTTGTTCTTCTAGAGTTGGAGTATATCCAACTTTTTTACGTCCGCTTAATACTTTATATATTCTTGTAAATTCTTTGCTTACCATTAAAATAAACCTTCTTAAGATAATTATTATTGTTATTTCATTAATTACGTATATCTAAATTAATCAAGGTTATATTAATAGTCTATCG
>JBHLME010000088.1:0-2151 GCA_048938445.1 Promethearchaeota archaeon
AAATAAATATTATTAAGGAAAAATAATTCTCTTTGTTGAACTATTTTTAACAATATATTTTGTAAAATAATTAGAACTTATAAGGGGTAATATAATGAGCAATAAAGCTATATATTCAATTATTTTTCTAGGGGTTTTCTTTATATTTTTAATTCTTATCGTATTCTTTGCTATTCAAAAACGAATTAAACTAAAAAAAAATGGTGGAATAATTCCAACTCAAAGTCCTCAACAAATGCCCGGAAATGAACAATTCGTATTTAGAAATGATAAAGAACCAGAGTTTATTACACCCAAGGAAGTACAACCATATGAATTCTTTTGTACAAATTGTAATGAAAAGTCTTTAGGATATTCTATATATTGTCCTAAATGTGGAGTGAGAATGAAACTCTTAAGTAGTGCATTCCAAGAAGGAAATAAACATAAGGATCAAGATAAGAGTAAATGTGTCCTCTGTCACTCAGAGATGTGCCCTATCTGCAAAAAATCCTTAATTGGAGAATCTGCTTGCTATGAAGAATGCCCCTTCTGTGAACGAAAATATCATGAACATTGTTGGGCGAATACCATTCAAACTACTGGAAAATGTAGTTTCTGTCTCGAAGCACCCCCTCCTGATATGATGATGGATAAATACTAATCCTATTTTCAAGTATAACTTAGAAAAAATTGTTTAAAACCTATAAATCGTAATAAGTGGTAATTTAAATTCTAAATTTAAGATAATACGGCGTGCTAATGAAATAACTTTTGAAAAAAAGTACATTTATTTTTAATGTAATTAAAATATTAAATATAATAGACGGGATAGTATTAATTAGAATTACTTTTTAAAAACACAGTTATATGAAATACAGTTATAAATCATTTAAAAAACCTATAATTACCATTGTTCTATTAATTTCATTTATTTCATTAGTAAGTTTTATTCAATCAAATCATCTTTTACAAACAATTTTGAAAATTGAATTTAGTATCAATGAAGATAATTTAAAAATTTCTTATTTCAATAAAAATAAATCACCTATTAATATTGATGGAAATAGTGGTTGGACATCCGCCGCAATCCAACCATGGTGTACTTACAATGGTGGAATATATTACATTGAAAATCTCACAATAGATGGTAATGGATATGAACCTTGTATTACTATTAGTGATTCCTCAGTATCATTTATAATTAGAAATTGTACATTATATGATGCTGACAATGGTTATTTTGGCGGTTATGGAGCAATCTCTCTTTCTAATGTAAATAACGGAAAAATATTAAATAACAATATCTATTCTAATGATATTAATGGAATCTATTTAAGTAATAGTGATAATAATGTAATTGAAAAGAATAAATGTTCTAATAATGAAGGTGGTGGTATTTATTTATCCAATAGTGATAATAATGTAATTAAAAATAATACTTGCTCAAACAATGAAAATAATGGTATCTATTTATATGGAAGTCATGACAATACTATTGAAATTAATACTTGTTCTAATAATATTTATTATCCAACTCAAAATGAATTTGAAGAAAATGGAATATGTTTAAGGAATAGTGATAATAATATAATAGAGAACAATACTTGTTTGGATAATGGATATAATGGGATATATTTGAGCAATAGTGATTTAAATACAATTGGAAATAATACTTGTATCTCTAATGATTATAATGGAATTTATTTATATGCTCCAGATGGATACCAATGTAATATAAATGTAATAATAAATAACATAATCAGATATAACAATAATAATGGTTTGAAATTTATATGGTGCACTAATACAATTATTAAGGATAATATATGCTTTTCCAATTCAAGAGATGGGATCTATATAGATAATTCTCATTCAACATTAATAAAAAATAATAACTTTATTTCAAATTCCGGTTCCGGAATCAGTATTAGATCAAGTTATCTAGATACTTGTTATGATAATACAATAATTAAGAATACTATTTTAACTAATGACTTTTATGGAATCTATTTAAGTTCCTGCAAGGATTTTAATATATCACAGAATAATATTAAAAGTAATGGAAATGGGGGTATAATTTTTTACTATTGTAATATTATTTCAATGAATAATAACACAATTTGGGACAATATAATAGAGGCTAACAGATATGGGATTTACATGTATAAA
>JBHLME010000088.1:2161-18770 GCA_048938445.1 Promethearchaeota archaeon
CACTTATCTTTGAAAATAATATACGTGATAACATTGAATATGGTATTTTTTTGAAACATCAGAGTTCCTATAATACCATAATTAATAATTTATTTTCAAATAATGGTTTATATTGTATTTGTTATGAGGGTGAATGTACTAATAATGTTTTTGATAATTTTGGTTGTTTTCCCGTAAATCTTGATCTACTTAATGAAAATCCAGAAGATCAAGAGTTACCTGTATATATGTTATATTCAGTAGTTTTCTTAATATTTTTTATAGGAATAATTTCCGGACTAAGTATTTTAAGTCTATCAAAACGTAAGAGAATGAGAGAATATGGAATTGAAGTTGACCATCGAGGATCAATATTCGTTAGAGATGGAACGAATCAATTTGAACAATATGAATTAGAGAAAATGAAAATTACTACACCTATTGAAGTAAAACCTTATGAATTTTTTTGTTTTTCATGTAAGAAAAAAAGTATTGGTCATGAAGTATTCTGTCCTACCTGTAGTCAAAGAATGAAATTGTATGATCCTTCAAAAACTTTAGTTTCACCTTTAAAAAAAGAGAAAAGAGATCAAAATAAATGTATATTATGTTTCCAATCTACCTGTCCAACTTGTAATTCCAATTTAATTGGTGAAAATAATTGTTTTGAGGAATGTCCTTATTGTGAAAGCGTATACCATAGACATTGTTGGAATAAGACGATTCATTCATTTGGAAAATGTGGATTTTGTCTTGAACCCCCACCTACCGAATTAATACCAAAAGATTTTTAAAAATAATGAGTTTATAAACATAAAGGTATTAAGCTTTGTAAATCTCAATTTTTAAAATTTATGGCTTCTTTCGATTTGAGGGAATACTGGATTGCTATTTTATTTACTGCTATTTTTATTTTTTTAATTTTATTGATAATTTATCCCTATTACCAAAGATTTAAATCTTTAAGAAAAGAAGGAATGTCTTATGGAGAAATTTATAAGTTCCTAAGATTAATATTTATTCGGTCATCTAGTATCAGTATAGAGGAGACCTTAAATGATGAATTTCAAGAAGAAAAATTCGTTTCCCCTAAGAACGTCGATCCATATATATTTTTTTGTTCATTCTGTAATGTTACTTCTGTTGGCTATGAAGTCTTATGTCCAATTTGTGGAAAAAGAATGAGGCAACCTAGATTTAGCTTAATGGAGTCTAATCTTAATAAAAATGAATCATGTTTAATTTGTCATGACATTAAATGTCCTGAATGTAATTTAGAATTAAATGGAAATGAATCTTGCATTCAGGATTGTCCATATTGTGAAAGTCTTTATCACTATCATTGTTGGAAAATAACAATGGAGAAATTTGGTAAGTGTGGGCATTGTTTAGAAAAACCTCCCCCAGATTTTGAAAAATTAATATCCTTAGAACATCAAAAGAAACTAAATGAACCTGAATTAATGGCCAAGTTTGAAGCAGAAACGGGAAAAAAAGCTACTTGGGGTAATCGAATTACTAAAAATTATTTAAAATGGAAAGAAAAAAATTATCCTTGATTAAACATATTCTACAATCTATATTAAGGTTTATTTTTATTCATGTAACCTGTAATGTATTTTCTCACCTCTTCAGCAGGTCTAAAAACTCCGAAATGACCCTCACAGAGAATATCTGCATTTAAATTAAGTAATATTTGCATCGATTTTTGGTATTGATTTAAATCAGAACCAAAACTTTTCATAAAGGGTCCATGGATATCTTGCCCAAAAAGAACTTTAATGCCTTCAATTTCAACTAGAACTGCAATTGAACCTGGTGTATGTCCTGGGGTATGAATTATTTTAAAATCATAAAGACCAACTTTTAATATTTCTTGATCTTCTTTAAAATGTCTTTCTAATTTAATTGGTTGATAATTTACTCCATACCATAAGGCTGCAGTTTTATTATCATGTCCTTTTTCCTCAATGGCTTTAGCATCTAATTCATGTGCATAAAATTTCACCTCTTTATTGAATTTCCATAAATCATGACAAGCAGCGGTATGATCAATATGAAAATGCGTCAAAATACAATGTTTTATATTCATGGGATCAAGACCATTTTTTGAAATTGATTTTATCATTTCAAGGCTCATGCCACAATCAATTAATACTAATTCATTCTTTTGTTGAGTATTTACAATATAAACTGAACACCCTGAATCTCCTACATGATAAACATTATTAATAATTTCTTTCATTTTACTAAAATCTATCCTTAATATTTCTTTTTTTATTTAATCAAGTTAAATTAATTATTAATAGCATTTAATTCAATAAAAAAATAATATTTTGTTTGTTTGATCAGAACTCAATTTCTTATTTATATAAACACTTTTTAATATGAACACTATTTTCTCCATGAAGATCACCATTTATGATTCAAATTGTTAGAAAAAAATAATGACAGTCAAAGATAAGAAATTATTGGATGATAAAGGTATTTCTCACCAATTGAATAATATTTTAAGTTTCATCCTTGAAAGCTCAAATGATATATGCACAATTGTAAATAGTAAACTGCAAATAGAATGGATAAATGAAATATCTCATGAAAGAATATTAGGATATACTGATATGGATTTAATTGGAGAGAAAGTGACTAAATTCATACATCCTGAAGATCTTGATTATTTAGCTATTGAATTAAGAGATCTCCGAAAAGCAAATGATGGAATGGTAACTTTAAGAATTAAAACCAAAAATGAAGTGTTCAAATGGATGGAATTTGGGTTTCATTTATTTAAAAGTAAGAGTGGTGATTTTAAATTCTTCTTGATTGGTAGAGATATAAGTGAAAGGAAAAATTTCGAGCGTAAATTAAAAGAATCAGAAGAAATGTACCGTTTATTCATGGAAAAATCTCATGATTTTTTTCTAATTCTTGGAAATGAATTTAATATTGAAAACATTAACCAACCTAATTTTCAAGAGGTTTTGGGATATTCAAATGAAGAGTTATTAGGAAGAAAAATATTTGACATCATACGTCCAGAATATCATAAAATCGCTAGAGAAATTTTAATAAAAGGATCAAAAGCGGAAAATAAAGAAATCATTATATGGGATAAAAAAGGTCATAATATCCATATAGACATTAAAAGTAGTATTTATAAAAATAGTAAAGGGAAGAAAAAAATATTAATTGCTGCACATGACATCTCTAAGCGCAAAGAAACAGAAAGAAAATTGATATCATCTGAAAGAAAAAATCGTGAAGCATTTGAACGATCTGAATTTTATAAGGATTTATTCTCCCATGATATAAACAATATTCTCCAAACAATCTTATCGACTGCTGAAATTAGTTTATTAAAAATTGAAAATGAAATTAAAATTGAAGAACTAAAAGGATTACTAAAAGATATAATAAGACAAGTAGAACGAGGTTCAAGTTTAGTTTCTAACGTGCAGATTTTATCTAAAATAGAAAGCGATGCCCCATTATTAAAGAAAATGGAAATAATTCAAGTCTTAAAAGATGCTATAACTTTTATTAAAACAAGTTATCCTCAAGACATTAATATTCAAATTGAGTCACATGAACCAAAATATTTTACCTATACAAATGAATTATTGCTTGAAGTGTTTGAAAATATACTTATTAATTCAATAAAACATAATGATAATAAAAAAATCAATATATTAATAAGAATTTCTCAAGAAATAATAAATAGTAATCAATTTATTCGAATTGAATTTCATGACAATGGGAGAGGAATAAAAGACTCAATGAAAAAAAAGGTTTTTAGCAGGTATTTTAGTGAAGACAAAACCGTCAACGGAATGGGTCTTGGATTATCTCTTGTACAAAAGATAATAAAAACATATAAAGGTAAAATCTGGGTTGAAAATAAAGTTAAAGATGATTATACGAAGGGAAGTAAATTCATCATCATTTTGCCGGAAATTTAACAATTAATTATTTATAGTCATATTCCAACTCTATTTTTTTAAGAAAAAAACTTATCTCTTAAACAAATTAATACATCAGGATAATTAGTGTATATTGCTTTAACAAATTCGTTCTTATATTTCCATTTTAATACTTTTTTCATTTGTGATTTATAGTTTACACCCCAACAATAACATTTAAATCCATGATCAATGATACTTGTTAAATTGGTTCTTAATCTATTTTTATCAGCTTTAACATTGATTATATTAATATGATTGTCAATCATTTCTTTAAAAAGAAATTGTTGAGAATTTATATCTAAGATATCTAAAGGTAGTGTATGAACTAAATTTGTCTTCTTGTCATGCTTTCTCAAATGGGATAAAACATCAATTCTCAAATCAGTGATTTCAATATTTTCTAATATTTCAAATTTTTTAGAGAGTTTGATGAGCTCAATGCCCGTTTCCTTATCAAAAATATCAAAACTAAATCGTAAATCAGTATTTTCATCTAAAAATTCAAGAAATACTTCTTCAAGAGTAGGAATGACTCGTTTATCTTGAAATTTAATTTTTTTTAGTTCTTTTAAGTTTAGTTCCTTAACTTCATAATGTTTATTGTTAATTGAAAAATAAGTATCATGAAAACATACTAGCACATTATCCTTAGTAAGTTGAACATCTGTTTCGATTCCTGCTCCCGTTTCTACAGCCTTTCTAAATGAAGGCATCGTATTTTCAATTTCATATCCCATTGCACCCCTATGTCCAAATATATAAGGTTTAATCCGTTGTTTTTCCATTTTTAATTTAAAATGATATATTATTTATCCAAATTTATTAATATAATAGTTTTTAAACAAAATTAAATTACCTATATTACTTTTAACATTAATATTAATTGAGTATAATGGAAGATATCAGTAATAAGACCAAATCTAATGAAGAAAAAGATGAAAGTGAGACTTTTAGTGCTAAGGTAAAAAAATACATCAAAAATCTTTTTGATTTTTCTCAGTATGATAAACAAACTATCATATATATCATTATATTTGGATTTTTAATCATATTTTCAATCTTTTTATTCATTTATAATTATTTTATCGATAATACCTTTCTATACAATTTAGTTAGATTTTTCGTTGAATTTATTCAAAATTTAGAAATATGGGGAATATTTATTTTTATTTTAGTAATGGCAATACAAGGTTTACTCATCCCAATACCCTCTGAAATAGTTCTTTTATCAACTGGAATGATTTGGGGTATTTGGGGAGGATCAATAATGGGAATTATTGGTTCTATGGCTGCGGGTCTTTTATGCTTTTATGTGAGTAAAAAAGGAGGTAGGCCGATTGCTGAAAAATTTGTAGGAGAAAAAGCAATGAAAATGGCCGATCATTTCATTGAAAAATATGGGATATGGGCAATTATAATTTCAAGATCTTTACCGTTTGTTGCTTTTGATCCAATAAGTTATGTATCAGGATTGGTGGAAATGGATGTGAAAAAATATTCTATAGGGACTTTTATAGGCGCAATCCCTCGAGCAATCTTTTGGGCTTGGCTTGGTTCTCTTTTTGGAATTGATCCTAATAATCCTAATATTGAAGCTGCTTCAGCAATTTTTAATGCAATTCTTTTAATTATAGTTGCTGTAATAGGAACTATGTTTATCATCTATTATATTTATAGTATTTATTGGGTAAAAAAGCATCAATCTTAATAAATGATAAAAATCAATAAAAAAAAGAATAATAATTTAAATCCCAAGTTGTTCTAACTTTTCTTTAGTTGGTGCTCCTGTTTCCCAGTCCCACCCGCGTAAGTTATAATAGACCTTTAAGTTTTCCTCTAAATCTACTTCGATACCTATTGAACCACCTGTACTCAAAGCAGTCGTGACAATTTTAGGCAAGTAATCATCTTCCCTCGTGCAACCTAGTTTGCAAGAAATAAGCCTTTTTAATGTATTCCCCCGTTCACCCGTTTCAAGTAATTTTTTCTTGTTTCCCAAATTCTTGCTTCCCGTTGCATTTTTAAAAGATTTGGTTAGTAAAGGCATGGGTAGAAAACTCCAATTACACATGACTCCTGAATCAAATAGATTTCTAATATCTTGAATTTCTTTTACTATTGCTTCCCGTCCATTGACGACAAACCTATCTGCTTTTCTAACCCTACCGAATGAGCCAAAATCGCTGTCAACACCATAAATATCACCTTTATTATGATTCGCTCCTGTGCAACATGTCATGTAGCTGAGGGCTTGGTTTAAATATGCTCTAGGATCATGCATAGGTATCTCTAGTCCTTTTACATGTGCAGCAAGGCCTGGGTCGACACCTAAATCTCTTGCCATTACTTTTGTTCCCTCTGCTAAAAGCTGACCAATACCTTCTCTGTTGATGATCTGGTTTAAGAGTTTAATACCAATTTCTTCATTTCCCCATTTAATTTCTTCTAATGTCATGTTAGATAATAAATTGGAAATTTTATCAATAGCAAGCTTATTTTCAACGAGATATATCAGAAATGCGATGCAAACACCACTCGAAATGACATCTATACCATCTAAATTACATATATGATGTGCTTTGAGAATCGGTTTAAAATCATGTACTCCACATAATGGACCAAAAGCAGCTGCAGTTTCGTATTCTGGACCGTCTATTTCGGTTTCAACACCATCTAATTCCGCGATGGTTGTTCGTCCACATCCTATCGTGCATCCTGCGCAAGCATATTGTAATACGGGGTAATCTTCCATTAATTTTTTTCCTGTTAAGTTTTCAGCGGGAAAAATAGTATTTGTAAAATAATTAGCAGGAACATCACCAAATGTCATTGCTAAATCAGTATAACATAATGTTCCATAATGAGAAAGCCATAAATAACTAAAATTAGTATTAATGCTACCAATTGATTTTCTACCATCTTCAGCTAGCTTTTTTCTATCACTATATTCAATTTTTTGTACACCTTTTACTGCTACAGCTTTTAATTTCTTTTTACCCATTAAGGCACCCATTCCACATCTTCCCGCAGCCCTACCTTCATCATTTATTACTGCTGCATATTTAACTAAATTTTCACCACCCTTTCCAATACACGCTACACGTATTCGATCATCATTGAGTTCTTCTCTTATTGCTACTAAGGTTTCTCTTGTATTTTTACCCCAAATCGCATCTGCTTGTTTAAAGGAAATCTCACCATTATCTATCACCATGTAAATTGGTTTATCAGAATTTCCAGTTATAACAATTGCATCAAAACCACATTTTTTTAAAGCGACGGGAAAGAATCCACCCGATGTAGATTCACCCCATATACCTGTTAATGGAGAAATTCCACATAGGGAATACCTGCTACTTGAAGGTGTTGCGGTTGCAGTTAAAGGACCAGTAGCAAAAATTAAGGGATTAATACTAGAAAATGGATTCTTTTTTAGTGTTTCATAATCCTCATTTGAAAACATGTCATATAACAGTTTTGCAGAAAGGCTCACGCCTCCTATGTATTCTTCCGCTATTTTTGGATCAAGATCCTTTATTTCCACGTTTTGGTTATTTAAATCAATATAAGCAATTTTTCCATTATATCCATATATTATTTCACTCATTCTAATTTACCTCTATTTGTAATATAATTCCATCAAATCGTCAATTTTATTTTCCCATGCAATTTCAAGCATTTTTCGCATTTCTTTGGTATTTAGTGGTCTCGTAGAAAAAAGCGAATCTATATCATTAAATGCATAATCTGTCATGATATCGATTTGTGCCATATAATCCTCATATGAGATTTTTGGTTTTTCAAGTTCTTTAACTGATAATGGACAGCCTATTGATTTTATGAAAGTTTGCAGGTTAATGAGTAATTCTCTTAAAATTTCATCTGGATTTTTATTTTCAGTTTTTACGTTGAATAATTTAGCAAGATCAAAGAATCTATTGGTAGCCTTTGATTGATAAGCTAAAGATGCGCATAGATATAGAGCAACAGCCACGCCATGATGGACATGAAAAGTGCTTCCTAATTGATGACCAAGAGAATGTTCAACTCCTGCTGAAACATTACCAAAACCAACTCCTGCGATGTATGCTGCTAACTGCATTTTTTCCCGTGCTTCCATGTCTTTTCCTCTCTTTACAGCACGAGGGAGATAATCTAAAATCATTTCAATTGCTTTTAAATTATGCATGTCGCTATATTCACCACTTCGTGTTAAAACATAGGTGCCCATTGAATGAGCTAAAGCATCCATTCCAGTTCCCATTGTTAAATAAGGTGGCATGGATTTAACAAAATCTGGATAAAGGACCACAAAATCAAAACATAGTTCATAAGCATAGACCACGGTCTTTTTTGGTGGATCTCTATCTGTATCTGTTATTACTGATAATGGTGTTGTTTCAGATCCAGTGCCTGAAGTAGTAGGGATCGCAACTGTCGCATAAATCTTTTTACGAAGCCCAAAATAACTTGGAACTACAGCTGCATTTAAATTTATATTCGGTGCCTCATATAATAAATGGATCATTTTCGCAGTATCCATTGCAGAGCCTCCTCCAACCGTGATCAATATCTTTGGATCATATTCTTGGCACATTTTAATACCTTCCATGATCGTATACTTTGGAGCATCTGGAAGGACATGATCAAAAATTTGACTATCAATTTGCTTTAAAGATTTTAACCTTTCAGCAACAAATTCACCAAGCTTTCTCAAGTCTTTGTCTACAACAAGTAATACTCTTTTTTCTTCAGGTTTTAGGAAAGCTCCTAAGTGATTGCATAAATCAATTACAGCATTCGTCCCAACAAATACGGTTCTTGGACTCACGATAGGTGCATGGTATCCTCTTAAAGCTTTACTTCCCATTTTCATGAAAAGATTTCTTATATCTGGTTTTTCGTACCAAGCAACTTCTTCTTTATTTGACATTATTCTATCTTCCTAAGTTTTTATATATGCTGACTTTTTTTCATATAAAAAATAATTCTTAATTGTTATTTTTCGTTTGCAAGCTTAATAAATCTTTATAATTGAGTTTTTATTCATATTTCATGGTAAATTAAAAAATATATTCAAAAAAATAATCAATAATGGATACTAAGAGGATGAAACCTTCACAGTTAGAGAAGATTGCTATAAACTTGTTAAAATTGGCAGCAACAGTTTTACCCCAGGATGTCAAGAAAGGCATAGAGCAAGCCATTAAAAATGAGACTAATGCTACAGCAAGGAATCAATTAGAAAATATTCTTGAAAACGTTAAACTTGCTAAAGACCTATCAATTCCAATTTGTCAAGATACAGGAATTCAAACATTTTATATAACTGTAGGATCGAAATTTCCTCTTCTTGACCAAGTATCCATAATTCTTGAAAATGCGATTCGAAAAGCAACTAAAGAAATCCCCCTACGACCGAATACCGTAGATCCCCTTTTAAATCACAATCCGGGTGATAACATGGGTCATTATTTTCCTATAATTCATTGGAAAATAGTTAAAGGTTCTGACTTGGAATTAACGGTAATTCCTAAAGGTGGGGGGTCAGAGAATATGTGTAAATTAGCAATGCTTAATCCAAGTGAAGGAATCATAGGGATGAAAAAGTTCGTGATTGATTCTATTATTGAGGCTGGAGCAAAACCGTGTCCACCAACTATTCTTGGAATTGGTATTGGTGGAGGAGCAGACACTAGCATTGATATGGCAAAAGAGCAGCTTTTCAGACCCGTAGGACAAAGACATCCTAATAATAAAATAGCTGAATTAGAAATGGAATTATTAAATACCTTAAATCAAACGGGAATTGGTCCTATGGGTTTGGGCGGAGATACTACTGTCTTGGATGTTCATATTGAAGTAGCCATGCGTCATCCAGCTTCTTTTCCAGTAGGACTTGCAATACAATGTTGGGCAGCACGGAGAGCCTCAGCAATAATTACTCAAGACGGTAAAGTTACTTATACATCGCATGAGGTGATAGAAAATAGCAATCCATAAATTAACAACTCCACTTTCTGAAGAAATTATAAGAAAATTACATATAAAGGATATTGTATATTTATCAGGAACTATATTTACTGCTCGGGACAAAGCACATGAGCGAGCTCTGAAATGGCTTGAACAAGGAAAGGAATTACCAATAGATCTTTCTGGAGCGGTTGTTTTTCATTGCGGACCTCTTGTTAAGAAGGTAGAAGAAAATTGGGAATTAGTTGCGGCAGGCCCAACCACGAGTGCTCGAATGGAACCTTTTGAAGACAAATTTATAAATGCTTTTAAAGTCCGAATGATCATTGGAAAGGGAGGGATGGGACCAAAAACTGTTAATGCTATGAAAGAGGTTGGTTCCGTGTATAGTATTTTCACAGGTGGTGCTGCAGTGTTAGCAGCAAAAGCAGTTAAAAACATAAAGAGAGTAGAATGGCTCGATCTAGGAATGGCAGAAGCTCTATGGATGATGGATGTAGAAAAATTTGGACCTCTCATAATAGCTATAGACTCTACAGGTAAAAATCTTTTTGAAGAAGTAATGAATAAAGTAGAAATTAATCGTAAAAAATTATATAAGATGTTGGGTTTTTAATGAGATAAACTTATCTTTTCATTGTATGGCTTTTTTATAACCCGACACCTAATTCTAATTCTCGATTTAACATTAATTTTATACATCATAAAACATTTTAACATTGATGAAAATTAGTGGAAAAACTCAAGCATATATTATCATAATTATTGCTGTTTTTACTTGGTCCTTTGCTGAAATCATAGTTAAGTTGATTGGAACGGGAGTTGGAGCATTATCATTATCATTTTTTAGATTCTTTATAGGTGGATTATTTTTATTATCTCTGTTAATAATTAAGAAAGATTTGACAGGAATTATAAAAATGATAAAGAATAATTGGATTTTATTTTTGATTAGCAGTTGTTTTGCGCTTGGAATTTCAAATATCATTTATTTTGTTGGAATAAATAATACACAAGCTAATATTGGAGCTACAATATATACTTCCTATCCAATCTGGATTTCAATATATTCAATTTTTATCTTAAATGAGAGATTAAATCTTAAATTAAAATTCATGGGAATTTTTATAGGATTAATCGGAGTAATGATATTATTAACAAATCTTAATTTTTTAGATATTTTATCTGTGGAAAATCTCATAGGGAACTTGCTCGTGTTAACAGGATCAATTATCTGGGGATTATATTCTGTATTAGGTAAAAAAATTCAATTAAAGGAACAAGAAACAACAAATCATGATTTAAAATTTACCCTCGTTTCATTATTCTTCGCATCTTTACCCATATTCTTAATCCTTGTTTTTACTCCAGAATTTAATACATTTTTGATATATGATTTTAACTCTTGGTATTTGATTCTTTTTCTGGGAATAATTTCAACAGGTTTAGGTATCTACTTGTTTTTTATTGGTTTGAAACATATTGAAGTATCAAAGGGTATTTCTTTAGCTTTTTTAAAACCAATATTTGCGACAGTTTTAGCTTTCTTTTTATTAATTGAGCTTCCTACAATTTCGTTGTTCATATCGATTCCTTTAGTTATAATTTCGATAATTTTAATAAATAAGACACCTAAATCTAATTCTACTGATAATTAGTGATCATATAATATTCAATTAAGACGGTATATGTAATATCTACATAACATCTTGATATTATTATTATTTAAAAAATATGCATGAGAATAAGATGATATGAATATTACAATCAAAGATATAAAAGAAGGAAGATATGATTTGTTCCTGCCCCAGCTTTACAATAAGTTAAATGTGGCAATCTCAGAACTAAACACCCAATCAATCATTAAACTCTCAAAAATCATTACGAAGTGTCATATTAGGGGTAATTTATAGGTTTATATGACTATTAATACCTTTGTAATTTTAATTATATATTTAAATCATTTTAGTTCGTTTCAGTATAAAGAAAAAAGGTTTTTTTATTCGAAATTTTTAAACAAATTCTTATTCTTATCACTTAAGTATAAGATAATTTTTACATGATAAGAAGATGATAAACAACTTAAACTCTGCTGATTACAATAAGATTTTTGAAGACTCAATAAAAGAAGATTTACTATGGCACTTAGCTGAAATTAATGAGATGTTAGGGTCTAAAAAAAATAATTTATCAAAGCAAGATATAAAAATAGGGACACAAATAATAAGCACGTTGACAAATAACTTTGATTACATGGA
Source organism: Promethearchaeota archaeon (assembly GCA_048938445.1). Lineage (GTDB taxonomy): Archaea > Asgardarchaeota > Lokiarchaeia > Sigyniarchaeales > SOKP01 > FT1-020. Next base: position 14,334 of record JBHLME010000088.1, read on the forward strand.
TAATGATGAGTTAATCATGCAATTTGCTAAAACAATAGATAATATTAAAGTAGAATATCCTGAATTGTTTTAAAATCGCTTATTTGTTATGTTTTCTTAATTTTCTAATTCAATTTAATTAATAGCTTTAAAATTATTATTAGATAAAAATTATAGAACGCTAGATTTTAATTGCTTTATTGATATTTATTCCACTTTTTTAATAAACTACATTAGAATCTTAAAAGAGATAATATAAATATTAATATCCTTATTCTTTATATTAAGAAAAATTATTTTTTATTCTAATATGAGATCACTATGACAGAGAATGAAAATCTTAAAGATAAGGAAGGAGATAAAGTGGAATCTAATGAATCACCTTCACAAATGAGTAATAATAGAAATCGTATAATATATTCTTTTAAGAAATTTATTAATTTTGCTCACGTAAATTTGAATAAGGATATTGAGATTACTAAAAAGCAATTTATTACACTCTTTCTTATCTTTTTTAGCAGTATATCTATAGTCGTGTCGGATATTTATCTTACATTTGATACTGGTGGAATTAAATGGATAAATCTTTCAGTTTTATTATTTTTTGGGATTGGATTTTTTTTAGGATTAATTATAGGTGGTATATTATTAGATAAAATAAAAGGACGGAAATATCCTGCTCTATTTATAGTGCTTTTTTTTTCAATTCTTTTAAATGTTTTGCATGTTATATTATTTCGAAGGAATTTCTTTTTTCCTGGATTATTTTTCTTAGGTAGTTCTTTTCTTTCTGGGTTTTTATTTATGTTTTTTATAATCTTTTTTTTAGATTTTACAACCATATTAGAAAGAGGACGGATTTTTTCTTATCTCATTATTACTCTCGCTATTAGCTTATTGACATTGGTATTATTACTCATTTTAAATGAAATATTTTTATTATTGCCTTCTATTATTATTGGAGCATCCATATTTTATTTTTATCAATACAAGGAAAAAGAAGAACCTTACCGGTTAAAGAAAACAGAAGGAAGTCCACGAGAAGTGAATATAAGGATCATACAATACATAATTATATTTGCTATAATCGGACTTACAATAGGTTTAATTTTTCCCTATGAAGAAATTTCCAGTTTAAGTATTGAAGATTTCTCAGACATTAAGTTAATTATTGTAGGATTTCTCGCAATATCATTTGCATTTATAACAGCAATTATAGTTGGTTTTATTTTTGATTTTTTTGGAAGAAAAGCTTCTTTAACAAATATAATACTTATAGTAGCTATTTCAAACTTTCTGGGATTATTTGATATAATATTAAAATATTTTGATATAGCGATAATATTAATTGCTGTCTTAGCGGTTGTAATGGCAATACCATTGATAATGAATGAAATAGCTTTAAAAAAGGATTTAGGAAAAGTAATAGGAATTACTTACACTATAACTCTTGTTTTTATCGCTACAGGATATGTCATACATTGGATAATTTTACAAAATCCCGCATTAATAACGGAACAAGAAATAAGGGCCGCAGAATTATACCTTATCGGATTAATTAGTTTTAGTCTAATCATAATCTTGTTTTTTCTATCAAATACAAAAGAAATAATTAGTTTTAAGGAGCAAAATTGGCCTGAAGATTTACTACGGTTATATGTCATTCACGAATCTGGATTATTGCTCTATGAATATGCTTTTACAAATGTTGAAAAGGATCTAACTGATTCGGATTTAGTTAGTGGAGGATTTATTGGCCTTATTTCGATGTTAGAAGAAATAACTAAGGAAACACAACACCTAAGAATTATTGACCATGGAGGAAAGAAAATTTTATTTGGATACAGTAGTAATAAATCAGTAATTTTCGCTCTTGTTTTATTAGATGATTTGCGTGTATTAAGGCATAAATTAGACTATTTTATTAATGATCTTGAGGAACAGTTTCCTATAGATAAAGATTTATCTGGAGTTGATGTTGGACTATGGAAGAAACGAATTGATCCAATACTAGATAAACATTTCAAGCGTAAATACCTGGATATAATTCCCGATTATTTCTCAATTAATTTAAAATAAAAGATAAATAAAATAATTAAAATTTCGTGATTTTAATTTGGAAAGAATTATTGTTGTTCACTGGAATAAAAATACAGGTCCAGAACCAATAATTCAATATCCTCCAAAAGAAGATTTTCCATCAACTGATTTATTTGTAAAATTATGGACAATACATGAATTAAATAAAGAACGATCAATGTTGGAGTATGTACCTGAGGGTGATAATTGGTATATTTCAGTACCTCAAAAATATGCTGGAGAATTATATTTCTTAGTCCTTGCTTATGGTAAAAATCATGATTTAGAAAATATTATAGATTTTGATATTTTGTCAACAATGGCCGGGAACTTGATAAAATCAATTAATACAGATAAAATTACGAGATCAATCTTTGAAACTTTCAACTTGATTAAAGATTACACTAAGTTAGACCAAGAAGAAAATTTAATGACTTATTTTCAAGATAAATTAAAAATCACGATATTACAAATTTTGCGAAATGGTGTAATTTCAAAATCAGAATTAGCTAAGATTTTAACGGAAGACTATGGTTTTTCTACTTTAAATATTGATTTATTATTAACAACTTTCATTAGAGATAACTTGATTATAAAAAAATCAGTTCCAGGTAGCAGAGAATGTTATTTTTTAATAAAAGATATTTCTTTTCTCCAGATCCCTCCAAAAAAGAAACCAGCTTTTTCAGATAATCAAGAAGAAGAATATCTAAATTCTTATAGAGATCAAATTACAAAGTTCTATTCGAATTTCGAGGGAGTATCTGAAATGGAAAATAAAAAAGTTATTAATTTAATGGTTAACAATCACGATATTTTTATGTTACTAAAATCTTTAAGAAAAAAAGTATTAACAGTCGCAGAGTGCTTGACAATTTTAAATAACGATGAGGACTTATTCTATGAAGTGCTCGAGAGTGAATTTATTCACGAAAGTAAAGGTTTAGTTTATCTCATTTTAGACCTAAGATTTGTCTCCTTCACGCCTTTTTATATAATAAAGAAATTAATAAAGAGATATAATAATGAAGAAATTTCATTAGACGAATATTTGATCCACTTGGAATTATTATCCAAGCAGTATATTGAAAAATCAGGCTCTATAGGTTATGAAATAATTTAAATCGTCAAATAAACAATTATAAATTAACATGTATGAACAATTCACACTCAAGGATGGAAGGATAGTTACTATTAGGAGGCTTGACATACAAGATTATGAAATTAATGATAATTATGAATTTGTACATGCTTGGATAGGTAAAATTAGCAAGTATCTTGGTCGTGATTTCAATCCCAAAAATTTGGAAGAAGATAAAAAGTTTTTTTATAATTCATTAGCTAATAAGGATGCAAATATAACCATTGGGGCGATACATGAGGGAAAAATCATTGCAACTTCGAGCTTGATGATCAATCATTTAAATGAAAAAATGAGGCATGTCGGAGAATGGGGTATTGTAGTTCATCCTGATTTTCAAAATCAGGGATTAGGCACTAAAATACTCCTCTTGATTGAAAGAATCGCTAAAGATAAAGGTTTGATAAGGCTTGAAGCCGAATTTTTTGAAGGAAATACTATTGCAGAAAAACTTTATACTGAAAAATTGAATTATAGTGTTGAGGGAAGGCGAAAATATAAAGCGAAATTAAAAAATGGGCAATTTGTTGATTCAATCTTGATAGGAAAAATAATAAACAATTCTTTAAAGGATTAACAAATTGATATATATTTACCTTTCTTTCAAGATTAAATTATTAAATAATGTAAAACGCCAGGATTTTGGGGAGGGAAAGAAGATAAATTTAGGGAGATTCAAATTTGATACTTTTTTTAGAATGTTTCACTTCTCTATGATTAATGCAGACTGTATTGATGAGATAAATTATTCCCAATGGCAGATCTTAACAAGTCTTGAATCATTCATTGAGATGCTGTATCATTTCTAAATTTTTAAATAGTAAAATATCATTTAGAATGTTTTTTTTAAATTAATTGAATTTTTACAAAAATGTAAAGGCTTAAATATTCTTTAAAATTACATTTTAATTACTTAGGAATCCTATGTAATTAATTGATAAATAAAAAAAGAGGTGTTTAAATGCTATTTATTTCATATTGGGAACTTAATCCAGATTTTGATCCTACAGAATTAGCTGATATGGCGCAAACGATATTGAATAAGAAATTATGGCCAGTAGAAGGCACTAAAGAAATAGGATGGTATATCAGTACTGGAGATTTATGGGGCATAAATATATTAGAAGCTGAAAATGAAGAACAAATGACAAGGACTGCAAATATGTGGAGAATAGCTAAACCAGGTGTTTTCAAGTTAATTAAAACGACACCAGCAATGGAATTAGTTAAAATGCTCC
>JBHLME010000089.1:0-18421 GCA_048938445.1 Promethearchaeota archaeon
TACATTGGAGAAAAAAATGTAAATTTTCTTTTCAATTATTTAGATTAATAGTATAATTTTTTAATATTTTTTTATTGATTAATACTCTTATTTTTTATTTAATTTGAATTAAATTTTAAAATTCCTTATTAATTTTTAAAAAGGATTAATTCATTTCGAATATCTTTATTTATATATATTATCGAGACCATTAATCATGTTTATGCGAGTCTGGTTGAATCCTTTTCTTAATGTCCTCATCAAAATTGTTTTACCCGTAGGAATTTTTAAAACTGATAAATCTTCTTCAATAATTTTTATACTCTCATCTGTAAATTCTAACTGTCTAAGTAATACTTCATATGCTTCTTCTTTAGTTTTAAAAGCCGCTCTGATTAAGCTATCATAATCCTCGATATGATCTCGAACATTTAATAATAATATTGATTCTTCTATTTGTGAGATAAATGCTAATTTCACGATATTTTTTAATCTCTTAAAATTTTTATGGGTTTGCTTACATTGTCGATATACTTGATCCCCTTTTAAATAATTATTAAAATTTTGCTCCACGACTTCATTAAATTTTACTTTTGAACCATTGCCATTGAGGCACAAATATTTTCCACAATCTAAAGTAGTTTTGATCTGCAAGAGAGTTCCTTGTCTTGCATCATTATTTTTCCAATAGTTATAGAAAGATTTTATCACTGGTTTCACGATAACATCAAGGACTCCTAAATTTAATTCAGTATCGATTAATTCATTCCCAAATTCAAAAGCATTTTCCATTACATCAATCATTTTTTGTTCCAAGATATGAAAATTTCGTTCAATATGCTCCAGATTCGATTCCTCGATTCATTTGTTTTTTAAATTAAAAATGTAATGTAGAAAAAATTAAAAATTTTCATTTCAATTATTTAGATTAATAGTATAATTTTTTAATATTTTTTTATTGAAATATAAAATCCTTCTGACTAATCATTACCAAAGAAAATTTTAAAGGAATATAAAATGCGTTATGTGTTTAAATTATTGTGTTTGGGAGATCCTGAAATTACTATACAATATGTGTCATCAGCTCTAGAGGAAATGGGTGACTCTAAAGAAACCCATATTGAATGGTTCACGGAATTCAATGTTTTAGACAATGTGTGTGACTTAGAAATTGACATCATTACTGATCTTATTTCCGCGGAGTTTGACGAAATAATTCCTAGCGTAGATGGGATTATTTACTTTTTAAATCCTATAAATGAAGAAGAATTAACTTTCTTCAAAATTATCCTTCCAATTATAATGTCTGTAAAACGTGACATTCCAACTATCATTTTATTCTATGATTCGGGAGGGATCATTCCTCATTCTACTAATAGATTATTGGAAGACATTTGGGTTAATTATCCCAATCTTGAGGCATTTATCAATCTTGCTCCAAATCAATTTCATCAAGTTTTGCAGTGTATTTGTTTAGCAATGATAAATGGGGATACTCCATTAAATATTGAGAATGCTTGGATGCGTTTTCCAATATTTATTCAACTAGCAAATTTTTATTTTGAGAATAAGAACTATTATTATGCTGCTCAAGCTATAAAAAATTTAGCAAATATAGCGGAAATATATGAAAAACAAGAATATTTTGTATATAGTGAACAAGCAGCATTTCTTTTTTCAAGATTAGGTCTATTTTTAGAAGCTAGTAAAGTAATTGAAAAGGTAGATCCAAAATTATCATACCTTTTTAAAAAAAGTTATGCTGAAACAATGATCGTTGAAGGAAATCAGCTTTTTAACAAAAATAAATATGAAAATGCCGCTATTCAATATGAAAGTGCTGGTCAATGGGCTTCAATTGAGTTAGGCGATAAAGAAATTATCAAAACCTCATTTGAATTAGCAATTAATTCTTGGATTTCTGCCTGTAAATGTGAGAAAGGTTTTTTAATTCTTGAAAGGCTACCGCATGAAAATATCAAAACTATATTGACAAGTCTCTCGGATAAAATAATTGCTGCTTCAGATTTTTTAATTTCTATTGGAAATTTATCTGCTGCTAAAGATCAATTATATTATTCCGTTTTTACTTATCAAAAAGAAAGTCTTTTTGAAGATTTAAAAAAAATTGTGTTAAAACTCTTAGAAGTTTTGAGTAAAATATTCGATATATCAATTCAAAAAAAAGAAATATATGAAGCAAAGTTTACCTATGACGAAATAGAAAATATTTGGGAAACATTCAACATAGAAAAAACGAACCTAGACAGTAATTTAGAAATCTTGATTAAATTATTTGTAGATAAAATGAATCTTAGTATGGCTTCAGCTCTGATTAATAAATTAAATTCTTTAGAATTAAAGAAAAAGTTAACGAAATACAGCTCAAAAATTGAAGAAAAAACGAAAAAAATTGAAAAACAAGAAAAAGAAGATATAATAAAAAGAGGTATTGAAATTTTACAAGAATTCATCAAGGCAGAGCATGATATTATCGCTAAAATTAACATCCAAACCTTAACAGAAGCAAATGGATTTATAGTACAAAATGATTGGTTAAAAGCTGCAACACATATTAAGCTACAGGCAGATTTTCTCCGGGAAATAGGAAAAGAGGATATCGAAAATCAAATTTTAACAAAATCTTTAGATATATTGCTAGATGGTGAATTATTTGATAATTTTTTTAAATATTTTAAAAACTTAGATGAGAACATGAAAAAAAGTTATCTTACTCAAGTCTTTCCAGTCTACATTGAAAAACTAAAAACAATTAAAGAGAAGCAAGAACCTGAAAGTCCATTTAAAATTTTTGAAAATTCAATTTTAATATTTCGAAATCAAGAACTCTATGAGGAATCTAAGGAAATTGTTTCTTTATATATAGAAGTACTGAAGAAAGAAAGCATGAATATTATACGTGAAGAAGAAAACGAATATGGAATTGAAAAAGCAACAGATTTGATAAAAAAAATTTTAGACATTTCGTCCGCATATTTAGATAATATTACAATAAATTTTGATGAAATCTATAAAGCAATTTCGGAAATTTATCTTTATAAGATTGATGATCTTTCCTCAGCGCTCGCATATAACGATAAAATTGAAAATAAAGAAATTAAAATTGAGATTCATAAAAAAATTGCTAAAATTGAAGCCAAAAAAAGTGCTTCAATTATGAAAGCTGCAAGGAAATCTACAAGAGAAGCAATGTTAGAAGAAAGATTTTCAATTATAGAACAAAAAGCTGAAGATGCTTTGCGAGATCAAGAAAATGAACTAAAGCAAAGAATTGGTTTTAAACGTGCTTACTTTAATGAGCCTCTAATTTATTTAAAAATAAGAAAATTTGATGATGCAATTGATTTATATTTAGAAAGCATGATAAATTTAATAAATATAAAAAAGTATTATCTTTCAAGTGTATCATTTGCACTAGCCTGCCTATTACTTATAATTAAAGGTAATTTTGATAAAATTAACAGAATTTTGGAGGAAAGAGAAGCTTCTTCATCAAGTAAATTATTTTTTGAAACATTTCCTGTAATATTAATTCAATTTCTCGTTGAGATTTATAATTTCAACGATAAATCTAAATTTCCTAAAGCATTAGCATTAATGAAAAATTTACCCTTATTCGAAGAAGAAAAAATGATTCTTGATGAATTCGTTAAAGAAGAGTTTGAAGGAGAAGATATGAAAAGGGAGGAAGGGATGATAAAAAAATCTAAAGGAAAAAGCGAAAAACCTCAAGATATAATGGAAAAAGTTGAGTTAGAACAGATCTTTAGTAAACTTCAGCAAAAAATGGTAGATACTCGCATAGATTCAGATAAAATTTTAAAAAAGCGAAAAGCAATGCGAAGACGTTATTATGATAATATTATTAATTCATTAGAAACGAATTCTTTTAATGAAGCTGCAGAAGAATATTATAATTTAGCTAACAACGCAGCAAAAAGGAAAGATTTCAATACTAGCGCTTTATCAATATTATTATATGGATTATCATTACTAAAATCAAAAAGATCAATTATAGAGATTGAAAAAGATATTGAAAAATATTTAGATACTTTAGGTTTAAATAAGACCTTAGTCAGAGATACGTTTGAAATTAGTTTGATTCTATCTATTATTAGGGTAAAAAAAAAGGAAATCTTTGATTATGATTATAAAATAAAAGAAATGTTAAGCATCTTACCACTATTCGAGGAAGAAAAGAAACTTATTGTAAATTTTTAATACCTTTAAACGCAACTTAACCATTAATCTTATTTTATCATGCTTGCATATTTACTTAGATCTTTAACACGCATGCGTAAGGTAACTTCAGTTACTTGTGCTAGCTTGCTTATTTCTTTTTGTGTTCTATTTTCGTTGCAGATTTTTGATGCAATATAAATGGCAGCAGCGGCAATTCCTTTTGGGTCCTTTCCTGCTGAATTAAAACCACTCTCACCAGCTTGTTGAATTAATTTTACCGCTATGTTTCTACATTGCATTGATAAATGCAATTCATCATTAAACTTATCTACATACCTGTCAGCAGTAAAACGCTGAACTTTTAGATTTAAATTTGGCAAAACTTCTGTATATATAAGCCTGTAACTTTTAATTACTTTTTTTTTCGGTATTTGAGCAACTGCTGTTATTTCTTCAACAGTTCTGGGAATTCCGTGAACTCTCAATGCGCAAAAAATCGATGCTGCTAATAAAGTATCAATACTTCTACCCATGGTTAATTTCTTTTTCACGGTTTGGGTATAAATTCTTAAAGCGTCTTCAGCGACAATATCTGGAATCCCTAATCTTTTCTGTAGTCTTTGAAGGTTTGGAAGAGCAATCCATAAATTCCTTTCATAACTAGTTGTCAATGACCTGTGTATTTTTGCGAGTCTATTAAATTTTGATTTGTACTTTGGGCTCAAAAGCGTTCCTCGAGCATCTCGACTTCCTCTTATTATTGTTCGTGGACCAATAGGACTATAAACACGTTCATTACTTTTTCTTTTTTGAATTTCCTCTTGAGTAAATGCCCTCCTTGGTGAATCATCTAAAACTCTTGAATATACTGACCCACAGTTCAAACACGTATAATAACCATCCTCTTGAGATATTTTGGGACTGTCACAACAATCCTCATCGTCTTGCTGACTTTCAAAAAATATATCATTATCAGAATTAGGAGGTGACATAGTTAAAAGAGCGATCTTAAAAAGGATATTATTATATTATTCTTCGGTACAGTATATATACATAATCATACGACTTTATAAAATTAATGGAATTTGACAAATGTATAAGACAATTTAATAAATTAGTGTTTATATATTATATTTAACAAAAGTAAAAGGAATATGTTTCATGTCAACCAAAATTGATAACGTTATTACTCAGTTTACCAAATTTTTAGATACTTCTTTGATGAAAGTTAAGAAGTCTAAAACTATTGAAGATCTTTTGAAGTTACCCATCTCATGCTTTTCATTTATGAATAAAAACGAGGTAAAGATCATTGAGGATTTATTTGAAGTATTTGATATTAGTGAAGCTGCTAATTTAAATAAAATAAATCCATTCGAAAAATTTTTATCAGTAGATCAAACTGAAGATCCCATCAAAGACAGTCAAATGAGAGAACAACTTGAACAGAAAATTGAAGAACTAAAACATAAATACCCAAATTTAGAAAGAAATTTAAAAAAGATGGCTACGATAAGTTCAATTATTAATTCCGTTTCAAACATTCCTGAGGAAACAACCAAGTGTCAACAAAAAGTTGTAGTTGTGGGATTAGATAATGCTGGAAAGACAGCAATATTAACTAAATTTGGAGGGCGGTTAGGAATTAATGATCTAGCCAAATTAAAACCAACTAAAGGTATTAGTCGCAAGAAATTTAAATCTGATGATTTAGAACTAGTTGTATGGGATTTTGGAGGTCAAGAACAGTATCGAAAAAAATATTTAGAAACACCTGAACAATATTTCCTCCAATTAAACTTATTAATTTATGTAGTTGATGTTCAAGATCCTGACAGATTTGAAGAATCCATGGAATATTTCGATAAAATTCTTGATACAATTTATTATTTAGAAGAAAAACCGTACATAATGATTTACATTCATAAATATGATCCTGATTTAAAGACTGATCCCGAGATTTTACTTAATATTGAATTATTAAAAGATAAATTGAACGATATTATTCAAGAGAAACATACAGAATTTCATTATGAAATTTATTTAACTTCAATATTTTCTCTTATATCTACGGAACCGAGATTTTCAAAGTATATAAAGGATATAATGAGTACAAATATATCTCTTTCTGATCCCGTGCTTAAAAAAGTAGAAGGTTTGGGTAAAATCTTAGAAGAAACAATGAATGCAATAATAAGATTATCAGAAAGCACCTCATTACAAATTAGAGAGATAGATCATCGTTTAAGGGCAATAGAAAGCGGTGCCGTTCAAGTTGGACAAGTTAATCAAACAGGTGCACCAATGGGAATGAACTCTTCTATTCCGCAGCAATCTATTACAAGAGAAGATAATATGAGAGCAAATGTATTGGATGAGCTAAAAATATTGTTTAAAAAACAAAAAAGATTAGAACTTTAGTCTGGTTTATTTTCTTTATTCTTCTTAATGTATTTGTAAGTAGCAGATAATAATATTAATCCAAATATTATAAAACATATAATCAAATACCAAGCATTTCCTAACATTGGATTTAAAGTTCTATATTGAATATCAAATAAACTAAGTTGTTCTATATATTTTAAAAATGATAAAATAAGAGGTCCGAACAAAAATATCGTCAATAAAGCGCCTATAATACCCAAGATAAATCCAAAAATTACATCACTAGGATAATGCATTCCTAAGTATATTCGAGAAAATCCAATTATTATCGCAAAGATCAAAAAAATTGTTAAAAATAAAGGAGAAATTAACATATATCCTAAAATAATTGCTTGAGCCGTTCCATTATAAGTATGCCATGAGGGGAAACTTCTCGAAGTAGGTTTTGGTTCTAAAATCGTGAGGTTTTTAAGTGCTTCATATGGTCTCTCACGATTAATGATGTTTTTTATTAAAACATTCAACCATATTCCATTGATAAAAGTAGTTCCAATATAAGACAACAAGATAGGATCATACCATATAAATAAAAAAAGAAATATTAAGAATATCCATACTGTTTCGCGACCAAAAAAAGAGATAAATTTTAAAAAAATTTTAATTGATTTGTTATCTCTCTTATTTAATTTTAAAACTATTTTTTTATCCCATTGATTTATATGATTGATATAATTATAATGATTATATTTTTTCATGAGAAAGAAAAATTAATAGACTTCCATGATTTTTTCAATGTAATTATTAATATTTTTAAATATCTCATCTACCTTGGATTCATCACCAACAAAAAGTACTATAAAAGCATTTTTATGACAATCTAATATAATTACGGATTGATCCTCTAATTCAGTTATTATTTTGTCCAAATATGTTTCAGATACAGTGTTCATGAGGTCTTCAGCACTATCAATTACAGAAGCCGTCATAGCACTGAATTCATTTGCTTCAAAATTCTGGTCAAATACTTTCGAAATTAAGTTTCCTTCGCGAGATGAGAGCAAAACTCCTTGTAAATTCCCACTTTCTTTAATTTCTGTTAAAATATATTCGATTTTTTTAAGATTAAATCTTTTATTCGAGTTGCTACTATGCATTCTATTCAATTATTTCAAATTAAAGATTATTAATCAAGCTTTCTATTATTTTAATTATGAATAAAGAGAGATCCTCAATAATGATAGAAGAAATTATAAAAAAAAGTAATGACCAATTTATAAATGATGAGTTGAGACCCTTTTTAAAAATTCCAAGTAATACCCTAAATAAAGATGGTATATTAAAAGCTAAAGATTTTATTCTATCTTATATCTCAGATTTTTGTGAATCTATAGAAGAAATTGAGGGAGAAATTAATCCGTTATTCTTGGCTAGAGTAAATGGGAAGTTAAAAGAGACCATGCTCATATATATGATGTATGACACACAACCAATAAATAAAAAAAAAGAATGGATGAGTGATCCTTTTAGAGCAGAAATTTGTAAGCTTCCTCCTCCTCTAGATATATTAGGAAATTGTATAATAGCAAGAGGTGCCTATAATTCAAAAACTCCAATGCTTAGTTTTCTGAATGTAATTAAGATTTTAAAAATGAATAATTTACTCCCTATATCGCTCTTACTACTAATCGATGGCGAAGAAGAGAAAGGTTCTCCTACATTGTTAAAAATATTAGAAAAAAACAAGGATAAATTCATTAATTGTATAGATGCATTCTATCCTTCTACAAAGCAGGATATAGATGGAAAAGCTGTTATAAAATTAGGATATAAGGGGATTCTGTCTTTTAATATAAGAATTTATACTAAAAATAAAGAACCACATTCAGCATTTAGTGCATTAATTCCTAATCCGGCATCAGAATTAATCTCATTACTCAATTTATTCTATTCGAACTATAATTTTCAAATAAATTGTCTAAAAAAACCATATATCCTCACTCCAGAAGAAAAATCTATTATGGAGGAATTAGTTAAAGTTATTAATCTTGAGAAAATAATGAAAAAAGCAGGAATTACCAACATAATAGAAGATGATCCTGAAATAGCCATTTTTAGATATTTGTATGAATCAACGTTTAATATTTCTACTTTAAAATCAGGATTTTTAAAAAAAGGCTCTAAAAATTACGTTCCTAATGAAGCTTCATGTAATGTTGATATTAGATTTGCACATGATATTTCTATAGGGGAAATAATTAAAGAAATCAAAGAAATTGTTAATAGTTTTTCAAAAAGTTCAAAATCTACAGTAGAATTAACTTTAGATTTAGGATATAAAGGTTCTCGAGTCAATATCAACTCTAGATTAATTCAGAGCCTTATTAGTTGCTTAAATTCCCTAGATGTTGAGACTCAGATATGGCCACTAAGTCCTGCAGCTGCCCCACTAAGTAAAATTAATGAAGAATTAGGATTAAATTTTGTCGTAGGAGGTTTAGGGATTGGAGGCTTTGCACATTCTCCGAATGAGTTTATTCAAGTAGATTCTATAATAAAAACTAGGTTATCATTTTACTACTTTTTGAGAAAATACTCTGAAATGATTTAAAGATTTATTATTTATAAAGATAAATTCTAATAATATTCAAAATTATGTTTTTATAAAATATTTTATATTGTTGTTAGTATAATAATTATAAAAATATTTTTTTCTTATGTAAGTTTAAGATAAAAGTACGAGAAAATAATCATTCTTAACGAGTTGATTTACATTCAAGACGTTCTATTCAAGATTTGCATATTTGGAGATGGTGGTGTTGGTAAGACCACATTGTTGAATAGATATCTCACAGGATTATTCACAGAAGATTCTGGCATAACTATTGGAGTAGATTTTCACTTAAAAAAAATTACAATGGATGAGAGAAGAGTCTCATTACAAATTTGGGATTTTGCTGGAGAGGATAGATTTAGATTTCTTTTACCAAGTTATTTAATGGGTGCATCTGGAGGAATTTTTATGTTTGATATAACGAGATATACAAGTTTAACGAATTTTAAAGATTGGTTAAAAGTTGTTGAACAAGGAACACAAAATCAAAGAGAAAGTATACCTATACTAATGGTTGGAAGCAAATTAGATTTAGAACATAAAAGAGCTGTTCCTATGGAGGATGCAATGGAAATAGCTAAACAAAATGGATTATATGGGTATGTAGAATGCTCCTCTAAAACAGGTCAAAACGTAGAAGAAATTTTCATAGAATTAACCAAAGAAATGATCAGAAAAGCTAATCTTTAATATTAAGAAGACATATTAAAAAAATAAAATATTCTTTAAATTTTTAGTTTGCTAATTCAAAATTAGTAATTATATTCTTTAATATAAGAAATTACTTATTTTTACATTAGTTTAATCATTATTATTTAAAATTTTTATATCGAGAGGCAATATGGGCATAAAAATTTTTCTAATTTCATTATTATTAAAAAATTTTATGATTAAATTGACTCCAACAAATAAGATTTTTATTTTTTTTTTCTTAAGTAAATTAAACAACTATTCAAATAAAATGTACTAAATATCTTAACCAAATCAGGTAAAATATTAATTTAAGGCAATTTTAATAATTTCATCTTAAAAAAGAAAAATTTGATTTGTAAAAAAGTTACTTTTTTTTATCAAAGATCCTCGTAAATGTACAAATCAGTGTTCATTTATTAACAAGAAATATCAATGGATTAATAATTTCTTTTTGACGATATTAACTCCTTAATAAATCAAAAAATTTGTTATTCTATTAATAATATCAACTACGTAGAATGTGCGTTAATTGTTAATAATTTCGATATTTATAGACTATATTATTAATTTGATTATGGAAATTAAATTTTTCCTATTTAATATTTTATAATTTTAATTTATTAATTATTAAACTTTTAATTTTAGATTATTTTTTTCAATAAAAGGTCTTAAAGTCGCCGACGAAAACAATTTATTTATATTCCCCCAAAATTATTAAAATCTTTAATCAATACCAAGATATAATTATTTCGGAATAAAAATAAACTAATAATAATAAAACAAGTGCCTTGAAAATCGTTTAATAAGTTCTTAAGAATTATTGAAAATTGTTAGTTTTTAATATGATTTATAGAGATAATTTTCAAATCTATATGAAATAAAATAAAAAATAAATGAATTTTAGTAAAAAATACATGATATCGTCAATAATTTTACGTTATGTAGTAAAATCTCCTTATCCAATCTCTAACTAAATGAACTTGTGTAAAAGCTCTTCTTTTCGATTTTTGATGCATTAATCTGCGTTTTAAATGAACCTTTTGCACGGATGCAACCCATTGACGGACATCCCAGATTTGTATGAACTTCATTAATGTAGCACTTTCCAAAGTAAAGATCCGATTATACTTTCTTTGGATTGGAATTCTAATTAAATTATTTACCACAACCAAACCCAATATGACATCAAGGATTAACACGATCCAATTTAAAATAATGCTCTGTAGAGCGAGGGTAATTGTTAAAAAGATACCAAGTCCAATTTTAACAACAGCTAATGAAAATGGGAATCCAGATCCATCTAAAGTTTTTTTAAGTAAAGGATTTGCTTCTTGACATCCGTTTTTAATGGCTACATTAGTAGTTATTAAATCTAAAAATTGAAATATAATAAATAAAATCCCCAAAAATATCATTGAATTACCTTACAATGTTATATTCTTATAAATTAATTATCTAAGTCTAACTTAAAAAAGATTTTTTAATTCCTAGATGTACGACGCAAAAGAAAGAAAATTTTTCATCAAAAAAATATAATATAAAAATTAATTTGATAGACGACGATCTATAAATTCATCTATTAAACTCAAGTCATACTTACTTAATCTTGGAATTCTCAATTCTTTAGCTATTAATTTTAACATGTCTTTTTTTGAGATACTATCATCGTGTTTCATTATATTATTTGCATTTTCTGCTCTAAGGATGAAATTTTTTATTTCTCTTTGAATTAATTTTACCTGCTCTGTTGGATTAAATATCTCTAGAGCTTTTTTAATGAGATCCTCTTCAAACTTTACTTTGTTTTCCCAAGGAATATTTAGAATCTTTTTCTTAGCATCAATTAAAAATGTCTCATGATGATCTTCTGTTTTTAGTTCACTTCTTTTAATTGATTTAATAACCTGTTCGGAATCCCTATACTTGCTAGGAATTATTGCATCACCAATAGTTTTCAGAACCTGTACTATGTTTTCAGAAGCATCATCATAAACAAAACCTATTGGGTAATTGAATATTCTGGCATGCATCAAATATGATGCACCATCAAAACCAACTAATTCCAAAGCATAATTTAAAGTAAGCTGCTCAGGTCTTTGAAATTTCTCTTGCTCTTGTCCATTAGAAGTTCCCATTAACAAATCAATTCTTTCATATCCTCTTACATGTCCTTGAGTATCTATGAATACGATGAATCGGTGTTTGTTGCATGCTGCTCCTGAAGGAACTTCAATTTTAAAAATACCGAATTTCTTTTGAGAGAGAATCTCATCTGGAATACTGATTTTGCTCTCACTTTCACAAAAGGGGCATTTAACATCAACGTCTCTCATTTTTTCTTCGAATTCCTAAATTATAGTTGGAATTATCTTCAATTACTTTAATTTCTACTGGTATAATATTTTTAATAGAACTGGTTTTACTATAAATAAGTATCGTGTTTAGAATATAAAAATTTAATTTTCTTAGTATTTAAAGTTTTTTTATGGTTTTATTTATATAGATACGAAATTCAAGAGCTTCATGCGAAAAAAAAAAAAATTTACAAAATATAAGAATAATTCGTTATTTTAATTAGAAAAAATCTCATCTAAGTTGTTATAAATAAAATCAGGAATTAAATCTTTATCTAGTGAGTCGAAATTTAAATTTAAATCATCCATCATTGTTTTTGTAGTAACTCCCGTTAAAACTATAGCTGTATTAATTCCTGCACGGTTTCCTGCTAAAATATCTGTTTCAACTCGATCTCCAAAAATAATAGCTTGATTTGGTTTAATAGCTTCCTCTTTTATAATTAAATTAATTCCATGGGGTTGCGGTTTTCCAAAAATTTTAATGGGGGCTTTTCCCGTGCAAGTTGTCACTGCATTCACCATTACACCTGCTCCAGGCATTAATCCATCTGCAACAGGTAAGGTAGTATCTGCATTTGTAGCATAAAATTTAGCATTTCCCTCTAATATACATCGTTGAGCGATTGCAAGCGCATTATAATTAAAATGAATATCTAAACCAACTATTACAAAATCAATTTCATTATATTTTGATTTTGTAGGTTTTGGTATAATTTTATGTCCTAACGCTTTTAATTCTTCTTTTAATCCATTTTCTCCAATCACGTAAATATTAGCATTTTTCTTTATTTTAGTAATTTCCTGTGAAGTTATTGAAGCACTCGTGTAAAAATCTGAATATTCACATTCAATATTTAACCTTTTTAACCTTTCTACATACATTTGTCGTGTAATTGTTGAGTTATTCGAATTATAAACAACCCTAATGGATAAATCTTTTAAATCTTGAATTATATTGTCAACATTAGGAATCAACACCTGTCCTCGGTAGACTACTCCATCTAAATCAAAAATCGCCACTTTAATGTGTTTTAATTCTTGGATCAATTCTCGCATAATACTTTTAAATAAGAGAGTTAATATAATATTAATTTTAAAAAAAATTACCATCCAATTGTTAATCCTGGAAGTAGTAAACTTACTAGCATTACTCCAACCGTGATCATTATGGGATTTAAAAGATTATCTGCTATTGATAGAGGAAAATAATCTAATAGAAAGAATATCAATCCTGTGATTAAACCATATATTGGACCTAGAAACATTAGTCCGATTATAAATGCGCTACCTGATCCTGCGATAAATCCTTCTAGGGATTTAATATCTCCATTTATGCATTTTATCTTATGAGTTCCGTATTTCCTCCCTATTAATGCAGCTAAAGCATCAGAAATGCATGCGATAACTATTGATGCCATTACTACAGAATCGAGGACCAATCCCATGATAAAAAGTAAGTATGAAAAAATAACACCTGCCAAGAGATAAATCTGAGGTCCTATTGCATTATATTCTTTATTTCTTAGTATTGCCCGTGTGACTACATTAAATAAGGAATACTCTGGACCCCAAAGAACCCGAATTAATTCAGAAGTTATTGTAAAAATCAAAGCAGCAATTAAAGCAAAAAAGGTGAGATCGATTACCGCTTGAGGATCTAAAGGAACATAAGGATAATCACTAACTGATCCCCATAAAAGATTATAAGACCATTCAACTTGTTTTATAAAAATGATAATAGAGTCATTAACTAATGAAGTAAGTGGTGCTAGGAAAAAAAATCCATAATATGCAAGTAAAATTAATATACAACATAAATGAAATGCTTTTCGAATCGCTTCCATTTTAATTGAAATTTGTTCCTTGTAAGGACTTTCATTTTTAATAAAAACTACATATTTCTGGAGAGGTTTTAATTTTACAATTCCTCCATCAAGTGGTAATCCATTAATTTTTATATTGTCTACTTTTTTAATATTTCTACGCATTATTAATGCAAATAGGTAATTAACAAGCAAAATGATACCTATCCACCATACCATGAAACCATTGAAAGGATAAGGTAATAATCCAAAATAACTACCATTCTCTCTGGGTAATATTAGATTAAAAACTCCAAAAATTATAAATATTATACCACATACTATCGTGGAACCTCCTCCATAACGATTATTGGATTTGAAACCTCTTTTTGAAATTAAAAACATTAAACCAGCTATAATAAAGAAATATAAAGAAAATGTAACGTTATATATATTTGCTACAATATTCCAAACCAAGTCCATAATAAATCGCTCTTTCTATTAAAGAATTTATCAACTAGTTTTTAATATAATCAAATAAATAGTTGATCTTTAAAATAAATAATGATTTAAATGTTTATAAAACTTTAACTCTTCATTTATTTGATTTTCAAACGTCTAAACCAAGAATGTCGTGAACATTGTTTAAAAATATAAATTTGAAGGCTCTAAGATCTTTGGAAAAAATGGACGGAGAAAATTCAATGCACTAAAACAAAGGTGACATTTATCAGCATATCCATCTTGTGGCTTATATCCTTTCTCGACTGCCATCTCAAGAAGATTTTGAGGTCCGCCCTTTGCAACTAACTTTCCGATTATTGGGTGTTTTCTATAGCTAAAATTACTGATGATTTCAGATAATGGTTTATTCTTTGTATTTCCAATACAAATTCCATGACATAATTGATGAAAAACCCATCCGTTGGGATCAATCATGAACGCTGGTGTTTTAAAAAAAAGACACTTATCTACGAGCGTTGTTGTCCTTGAATACTCCCTTGTAAGTTCTTTTACGGCTCTGCCTCTAACTTGTAAGTCTGTGGTAATTGTCTCCAAAAACTCAAATTCTTTTAAAAGCGTACTGGTAATTTCCTTTGTCCTCTTGTTAAAGGCATTCTTCTCATTTTTAATTCCCAGATTTTGTGCAATCAAATGAATCCATTCAATTCCTGCTTCATAAGCGGCTCTTATTGCTTGCTTAACATCATCAATTGGTATAAATTCTTGATGGAAAGCATCAACACTAAAGCCAATATGATTTAATCCTGCTTCTTTTAATTGTAAAGCATATTCTTTAGCAATTTTCTTATTTTTCCCCCAAAATCCATTCGTAGGTAAGCCAATTTTTGGAATTTCATATCGTTTCACTTCCTTGACGAGACTAACTAATAAATCAAAATTTAGGAATGGTTCACCTCCAAAAAAACCTACTTCCCCAATTTCATAATAAGAAGTGATATCTTCCATATATCTTTTAACATCTTCTAATTTTATTGAAAGATTGTCTTGTTTTGGGGAACCTTGTAATGCACAATGCTTGCATTCATTTGTACATCTATAAGACACAAGAAAAGTAAGAAAATAGATTTTTTTTTTAAAAGTCTCATTACACATGTATTATCAACTCTTTTTTTTTAAATTCAATATTTTTTATAAAATTTTACTTGATTAATTTTGCTTAAATTATTCATTCTCTTTATCCAATTTATTTCTAAGTTCTAAAATTGTTTCATCAAAGTCCTTGATATATTCATTCATGCGATCGCGATTTTCTATAATCGAGGCTCTCATTGATTCTAATAGTTGGAGTCTTTCATTAAGATTTAAATCCCCGGTAAATTTATCTGGTTTTAGAGCAGTTGGTAACATCTGGATATTTGGAATCTCATCAAATTGTTCCAGCTCTTCTATATTAACTGAACTACCATTTATAATCGTTGTCATTAAAAAGCGACGATAAGATTTACGTATCTTTCGCTGAGTTTGTTTCATTAATTTTAATGTTTCTCGACCTTTATCAGTAATTTCATAAACTTTCCTATTTTTAGCATCTTCGATAAGTCTAATAAATCCTTTTTCTCTTTGGTTATTTAAAATCCAATATAGCGTTGATGCTCTAGGTTTCCACATTCCTAAAGTGCGTTTTTCTATTTCTCTCCCGATCTTGTAACCATGAGAAGGGTGTTTCTCAAGTATAGAAAGGACAAATATATTAATGAAGTTTTTTTTCAATACTTTTTCAAAATTTTTATGATAATTTTCAGACAAGGTTAGCTTAACTCAGAATTTTGGATAATAAATTGTTTTTATGTTATTAAATACCAGTTACTGGAACTACCAGTTACTGGTATAATAAAATAATAGAATATTTATATATTTGTTTTTTTAAAATTAAGAAATTAGTAATTTTAATCTACGATAGAAGTGATATTTAGCATTAACATCCCAATATTTATCTTAATTATAACAATTCTTAGAAAGACTCTAATAATTTCTAGAATAAGAAAAGCTAAACACATTAATCTATTAAATCTCAAACCAAAAACACTTAAAAGAATACATTCTAAGAAAATCCCGCAATAATAATTATTTTCCTGTTTATTAGAATTAAAAAATTTTTAAGATATTATTTATTTTTAAATTTAACAATGGTTTAATAAATCTAGAATGAAAAAATAGCCAAAAATATATCATTCAAAAGTATACATAATAAAAGATTTATAGCATTGAAAAATAACAAGGCAAGATTAAAAAAAGTCATATGAATCAGACTATTAAATTTACGCTAAACAAATTTTTTCTAAGAGACATGAACATAACCACTAAAGGTTTTTTATTTTTTTTAGGTGGTTTTGTATATTATCTAATCTCTCTTGAATATTTTATTCTATCAATTATTAAATATCTTGCAACACCTTACATATTAATTTTTATATTTTCTATTTTATTATCTTTTATTTTAGGAGGATATATTGTTGATATTTATAAAAATAGGATGATCTTAATTTTAATTTCATCAATATTAGTTATATTTGGGATTATTTTTACATTTTCTGATACTGAATCGCTACAAATTGGCGGACTTATCATTATTTTCATGGCATCAACTGTTTTTATAATCGATTTGCACACAATACTCGTACATGAATCCACTATTCTTAATCGTGGTAGATTAACGAGTTATCTCTTATTCTTTTCAATAATTATCGCAACTAGCATACTTTTAACATCTATTTTGAATTTAATTGCAATTATAATTATTTTAACCATAATTGTCTTCATTAATATATTCTATATTTTGAGGGAATATTCTTATATTGAGTCAAATGAACGTCTTTCTTCTGATTTATCCTTTAGGGTGTATCTATCTCAAGATCCTATAAATGGATATTTATTTTTATTTTTAATATTAAGCATCATTGTAGGCTATTCATTTCCAAGTTCATTTAGTTTGGTTATTAATCCTTTTAGTTTGTTTATATTTATATTAGGCTTTTTGATATACATAGGAGTTTTATTAGATAATCAAGGAAGAAAATGGAGTTTCACAGCTACTTTATTTACATTTACATTGTTGTTTTTATTAGAAGATCTCAACTTTATCATTAATTTCTATAATGAAATTTTTTTTGGGCTCTCAATACCTCTGGTACTTGTATTAATTTTTACATTTTCAGGAGATTTTTCAACAAAAAGAAATACCATTAAATATAGGGGAAGAATATTATCAATCTTTTTAATAATACTCCTTAGTGGAATAACTATGGGGGTGATTTTCAAGGTGTTTTTCAGTCTTTTGGTTACCATTTTTCCCGAAATTGTTTGGTTTTCAACTATCTCTAAAATCTTTGGTTTCTTTCTCGTTATTATATCATTGGTCCGGATAATGCCTCTTCCAGAAATACTTTCTGCAAAGGAAGCAGATTGGGCAAAAACAATCCAAAGTATATATATCTTTAATAAAGATTCTATTTGCCTCTTTAATAAAGACTATACTACCTCCTCCGAAGATTCAGAGGGGATATGTGAGGATTTAGTAACTAGTGGATTAACAGGCATTATGGGTTTGATTTCAGAAATTACTAATGAACAAAAAAACTTGAGGATAATTGATAAAGAACGTGTAAAAATATATTTCACTTATGGTAAATTTGTTAATATTGCATTAATCTCAACAAAGTTTTTACCAATTCTATTTAAAAAAATGGAAATTTTCATGAAAGCTTTTGAAAAACATTTTGAACAGGATTTAAAAGAATTTAATGGAAATATTAACGTTTTTTTAGAAGACACGGATGAAATTATTCAAAAATATTTTAAATAACTAAAAAATTATATTTATAAATTTGTATTGTCTATCATAATTTACTTTAACAAAAAAAATATAA
>JBHLME010000090.1:0-18399 GCA_048938445.1 Promethearchaeota archaeon
CCTTTTTTGTTGCTTCAGCCATATTTTGAGCTAAAATTCTCATTTCATTTTCACTAATTTCTTGCTCTGGGAATATAATAAATGGTGTAGGTCCAAATCGTCTAGAAAAGTAGCTTAACAACACGGAAATTCTTGTAGCTAATTTAATTTCAGGTATCAAGATTACGGTATAAGAGCTTTCAGGATTTAAAATTTCATCATCCAAATAAACCTTACTAATAGGAAGCTTCGCTCCATTCTTATGTACTCTTATGGTTTGATGGCGGAGGCCTATTCCACCAAACTCATGGATATAAGAAATCATTTTCTTTCTTTCGATTTCTTCCATCATTTTCATAACACTCACCTCATATCATAATATGAATAATTCTTATTTAAATGCTTTGTTCTAAATAATGAACATTCTACTGAACAATAATGTAATGCAAAAAATTTATTTGTAATAGAATTTAAATAATCTTTATTTAATTCATTGAAGAAAGACATATTTCATTTTATAAGGTGATGTAAAAATACCCGACAAGATTATTACCTTTGGATTTATCATATCATTGATTGGGACTATCCTTGGTTTATATTTATGTATCAACTTTTTAGTATTAACATTTTACGGATTTTTCATTTTCAATCCATGGTGGGAGGACTTTGGTGTACTCATCACATTTATCCTCATCTTTATCTTCGGGAACCTCTTGATATTTTGTATTTCAGGATTTACTTTTCAAAACGCAAGGAGAATATTTGGAATAATAATGATCAACATAGCTGGTTTTATCTATCCTTTAATCATTTTCTTTACTTATATAGGTATTACCTCATACATGCCAGATGAGTTATGGCCATTCATTATTATCGGGTCGAATGGATTATGCTTAATTTTAATTGGGGGAATACTTTATGTAATCTCTAAAAAAGAGTAGGAAAATTTTTCAAGCAATGAGATACTTACTTAAGAATACTAATAGCATAATATAAACATTTACCATATTCTTGGAAAGATACGATACTTGGTTTTTTCCATGTATTCCTTATATCCTTTTAATTCTTTAACTAATAACCTCTCCTCACCTTTTACTCTAAATGGCATCAGTATAAGAATTATAATAAAGGGAATTAAAGCAAAATAAGATCCTAAAGCAACGGGTGTAGAGCCATACATTATAATAATTGCTAAATACATGGGGTGCCGAACGAAGGCATAGGGTCCCGTAGAAATAACCTTTTGAGAATCTTTTTCAACCTTAACCGTGCGACTGGCATAACTATTTTCCCTTAAAACTCTAAAGAAAAATTGATATCCAACCAAGAAAATAAGATCTGCTATGATAACCATGATGGGATTTATAGCTGACCATTCAAACCTTCTATCAAACCCCGGAATGATAAAAATGCTTAAAATCATCACGCTCGAAAGTTTAACGATTAATTTTTGCTCTGATTGTGTTTCTTTTGGTTCCATTCGTCTTTTAAGTAATTCTGGATCATTCTTTAATAAAAATCTAAGAATTATTATCATTTGGATTACAAAGGTTGCTAAATATAACCAGGCTTCCCAATAAAAGATGGTACCCGCAGTTAAAAAGAACGCTAATGCTATTAATATAAATAAAAAAGAAAACCTTCCTATTGCTTTGTTTTTAATTTTCTTCAAGTTTATTTCTGAATTATTATCTCTTGTTGTTTCCGTATATTTTTCACCTTTTGTAATTTTATTTTAAATAAATAGATAATAACTATATTTTTATGCTTTTATTTCAGCTGTTTGAAAAGGTATATAAGCCTTGAACTAAAGAATTATATTAATCATGTCAGAAAATGAAATTAAAGTTGGAGATAAAGCACCCTTATTCAAATTAGAATCCTTTAATGCCGGGATTATTGATTTAAGCGAACTGATTGGTAAACAAAAAATCGTGTTGATTTTTTCGAGATATTTTGGATGTCCTCTCTGTCAACTAGACCTTAAAATCTTATTAGAACACTCCAAACAAATTGAAGATAAAGGTGCAAAAATACTTTATATCACCCAAAGCGGAGAACAAGTAGCTAAAGAATTTATCAAACAAAAAGAGATTACCTTTCCCGTAATTCCAAGCTCAAAAGACGAGCTTTATAAGGATTATGGATTAGGTTTAATGACACCAGAAGCAGCAAAACAAATTAGAACCAAATTTAAAATGGCCACCGAAGCTGGTTTTGAGCATGGGGCCTATGAAGGGTGGGAAAAACAAGGTCCCGGGCAATTTGTAATCGATACTGATGGCACGATAATTCATGCGAAATTGGGTTGGTTAGAAATCGATCCAATCATTAATATTCTATGACTGCATACAGATTAAAAATGTAAAAAAAAAAGAATTTTGAATAGTTAAATATTAAAATTTTTAAGTAACATAATTATTATTGCCTTCAACTGTGGACCCACTTAGATTAGAATAATCGTCATCATTAGAAAGCATTGTATTCCCATCCACTACATTCCCATCACAACTACTACTGGCGATTCTTAAACCATATCCAGTACTAGAACTTTGATGATAAGTAATCATATTACCCAATATAAAATTATAATCAGCAGCGCTTAATTCTACAATGATACCATAGATAAGACTTGATGAACTAGTAACCCCTCTAATAGTATTACCTGAAATAGTTGAGTTATACCCTCTAATGACAATTCCAGCAATTGTATTTTGATATAGCATGTTATTTGCAATAGTGCAATATTCCCCATTAAAATAAATTCCCCTATAACATGTTGCTATGTAATTCCCTTCACAGACAACCTGACAACCACTGTCGATGTGTATACCTTGTCCACCACTACCAGTATCACAATCGACAATTGTATTATCGATGATGTAAACTGAATGGGCACTAGTAGTCACATAAACACCATAATACATCTTACTGATATAACAGTTAGATACCCATACATCAGGTTGAGTTATGTAAATTGCAGTACCAAAACTATCTGAATCACCTAAAATACGGACATTTTCAACTCGTACTGAACTGATTGAGACTTGAATAGCGTATGTAATTCCTGTAAGATCACTAGCATCTATTGTTAAATCTTTTAAAATGCATGATGAAATAGTTCCATATATATAAAAAGCCATATTATTCCCACCACAATCCACCGTAATATCCTGGGAAACACCTTGTATGACATAGTTTCCACCACCATCTACAGTAATTT
Source organism: Promethearchaeota archaeon (assembly GCA_048938445.1). Classification (GTDB taxonomy): domain Archaea; phylum Asgardarchaeota; class Lokiarchaeia; order Sigyniarchaeales; family SOKP01; genus FT1-020. Next base: position 3,203 of record JBHLME010000090.1, read on the forward strand.
GCGAGGTAAGTATAATATCTTCAGTAATTATAATCGTTCCATCTCCTGTCCCAATATCAGTTAATGCACTATTTATTTCTGATTGCGAAGAGCAATAATATTTATCTGGATCATTAAGCACATTTACAATGATTTCATCTTGGGTGGTATTACCTGATGCTACATCAGTTGCAATCACGGTTATATTCCACCATCCATTTGCTACAGAGCCAGTATTCCATTGAAATGGTAGTGTTGCTCCGATTAATGAGCCATTCCTAAGAATAGATATAGTATATTGACTTGAACCTGCTACTAAAGCTCTTATTTCAACAGTGCCCGAAACAGTGTCGCCTTGGTCAGGATCTAAAATACCAACGACAATACCACCCCCTCCAGGAACGCCATCTTCTCCATCTTCTCCAGGAGCACCAGGAAGACCAGGAATGGGAGGTTGTAAAAAGACAGAATATGTCCCTAAACCTAAACCACCCATTCCTATTATCATGGTTATGATAATAAGAGCTGAAGATGCTGAACTTCTATTTGACATTTTTATAATTTACCCCATTTTTTTATAATTAGATAAAAAAAATTTTATGTATAAATTAACAATTCGGGATAGTATAAAAACACATGTTATTTTATTTAAAATAAAGAAAAAAACATACAATTTTGTCAAAAGATTATTTCTTTTAAAAATTATGAAAATAAAAACACATCAAATTATTTCAGTTAATTGTGATATAGTTTCAAACTGTGAATAACGAGATTTAAAAAAAAGGATATCGATTTCGTCTCCTTTCTTGGCTTTCAAGAGTTTTTTTCTTCAATTCTTTATCAATAAAACCTTCAATGTGGCATAAGTACTCATATTCATCTCTCAAGCACAAAGTTATCGCGACACCTTTTTTATTCATTCGGGAGGTTCTCCCTATTCGATGAACATAATTCTCGGGATACTTAGGCACGTCATAATTAAAAATATGACTTATATTATCAATATCAAGACCTCTCGCTGCAACATCAGTTGCTATGAGCATGTTAACCCTTTTCTTTTTAAAGTCTTTTAAAACTTTTTCTCGTTTGAATTGAGATAAATCTCCTGAAATAAGACCCACTCTATATTCATTGTCTTTTGAATTCAATTTATTTGCTAACCATGATGCAGTCTTCTTGGTATTCGTAAAAACTAAAGAGAATTTAGGTTTTTCCCTCCTTAAAATTTTTAAGAATGAGGGATATTTTTGTTCATATCTATCAATTAAATAATAGAATTGATGAGTGTTTCTTACTGTCAATTCATCTTTACTTAAATTTAAAAACTTGAATTGATTTTTTGAATACTTTTTTACCAAATTTCTAATATCAGGATCGAGCGTAGCCGAAAATAGCATGAATTGATAATTAGTTTTAATTTGGTGTAAAATATATTTGACATCTGGAGCAAAACCCATATCCCATAGACGATCGGCTTCGTCTAGAACAACATATCTTATATTTGATAAATTTAATTCTCTTCTTTTATAAAGATCAATAATCCTTCCGGGAGTTCCTACAATTATATTAATCCCCTTTTTTAAATAACTTATCTGGTTATTAATAGAAACGCCCCCATATATTGGTATGGACTTTACTCCATTTCCCATGCTCTCAATAACTTCTTGAACTTGTTTTGCAAGCTCTCTTGTTGGTACCAAAATAAGAGCTTCATTATTTTTAAATTGTATTTTTTCGATTATGGGAAGAACAAACGCTAGTGTCTTGCCAGTACCGGTTTTAGATTGAACCATCATATGGTTTCCTTTTAGAATGAAGGGAATTGCTTTTTCTTGTACCGGTGTTGGTGTTATGATATCTTGTTTTGATAACTCGTTTATATACTTATCTTTAATACCTAATTCTTTAAAATTCAAATAAAAAAACCTATAACTTCACTATTTTTTTCTCATTCTCAATTAAATAATGTTAATACTATTAGAAAAACTTTTCTAAAATTTCTCATTTCGATTTTTACTATTTAAATACGACTTGTTCAACTAGAAGATTTATTTCTACTAATTTTTTATTGATAAGCATGCGTACTTTATCTGCATTAATCTGTGGATTATTATTAACGATATCTCGCACGGCATCACGATATTTTTTTCCCAATTTTGAAAGCATTAAGTGGGATTCATTAGACTCGTTAAATTGTGGTATTGGAAATGAAAATGGTCTTTTATGTATATGCCGTGAGCTTTTAATCAATTTAATGCTATTGGAGAGAATTGGAGCATTCAATATAGCAGATAAATAGAATGCTTCATCTTTAGAATCAGTAGAATAATAATAATTTTCTGATGGAATAATAATAGTTTTTTTAAAATTCTTAATAACTGCCGATTTTAGACTTGAACCAGAAGCATTATAAATTACAATAAAATTATTGTTTTTATTCTGTTTAGTTAATTTATTCCAATAATTCATGTTTGAAAATAAAGTATTAATCGAACTGGTCTGTTTTTTATTTTTTTGATAAATTTCATCTAATTCTGAATAAAATTTCATTGCTTTAGGATATTGATTTAAATAATCCGTATCAAAAAGAAATGCTTCATTAATAGGTAGAAACACGCGTTTATATTTTTTCAAACAAAAGGGAACTAAATCCTTATTTAAAAATGATTTAAACTTAAATTCTCGTTCAATTTCTCTATTTTGGAATTCAAATTTCCACTTATTTTTTGCTCTAGATAATATATCGGGATCTGAAGATAATAAATATGATGAATCATCATTTTTATCCATTTTAAAAAATATTAAAGTACGTGGGACTAATGTTGCTCCTTGGTAAAATTTTGACTTATAAGAACTATAAGAAATTTTATGTAAAAGTTCCAATTGATGAACTGGTATTATGAGTTTTGCTCCTTCTTTTTCAATCTTCAAGCTAGAATAATGAGTTTCCTCAATTACTGATAAATTTTCATTAAAGATTTTTGTTTTGATAGGATATTTCTCATTTGGTGTCTTATGGTCTTCAATTCCAATATATTCTGCTTTTAAGCAAATATTTGGAATATTAAATATATTTGTTGAGGGAAAATCCCAAATTTCAAGATTATCGAATATTGAAAAAGCTCTAAATTTATAACAGTGATCTCCATTCAAAACGCTTTTAGTTATAATTAAAAAGATTTTTCCACCGAATTTTAAAAACTTGGTAACAGCATAAAAAAAAACTGCCGCAAGCTCGATATGAGTAATATAATGACTCATCGGTTTAATTTTAAACCTTTCTGCTAAATTCCGGATATCCTCTTGATATTTCTTGCTATTCAAATCTTTATATGTTATCCACGGGGGATTTCCTATTATTAAATCAAAATAATCATATAAATTCGTGAGATTATATCTCATTTGGGACTCATATCGCTCGGGAAATAATGAATCAATGATATATATATTTACATTAGGAATTTGATCTTCACTAAAATCAAAATGTTCTAAAAATACCAAGAATATATTTATCTTAGCAGTGTAAGTGGCAAGGGGGTTGACATCAAAACCATAGACGTTATTAATGGCATCAAGCTTTTCTTCATTGCTTTTCTCTTTATTGTTGAGAATAGATATAATGATATTAATCAAGAAATTACCCGATCCGCAAGAAGGATCCAAAATTTTCTTACCAAATTCATAAAAATCATTAACCATCTTTTCGACGAGATTAGAAGGCGTGTAAAATTCTCCAATTTTATGGCGAATATCTGCAAAAAACAACTCTTGATAAAAATTAATGAACAAGTCTTCTTGCATGAAGGACTTATTTTCAATTTCATCATAGATCATTGAAAATAGTTTTTTTGAAAAATCAATCCAATAAAAAGTATCAAACTCAAAGATATAAAAGGCTTCTAAATTATTTGACCTAAAATCCCTGTAAGCCTCAGCAAAATCGATGTTTTGAATTAGACTCAAACGAGTTATCAATAAAGATTTCAAAACTAAAGAGAAATAGGTATGTTTGAGAAATAACTCAGAATCAAGAACTCCACCATAAATCTCTTTATAAAGCTTTTTCCATTTAGTGAAAGTGATTTCATATTCTTTCTTTCGAGATGATTGCGCACTTTTTGTAAAGAAATCCATACTATTTTTATAGATCTCAGAACTCAATCCAAATGTTATAGAAATGTCTTTTTTTCCTACCTTTTTATACTCAACCATTATTTTTTCTCGATTCTGTTTAACTTTATAATTATTTGATTCAAATTAATTAAAATCCAAAGATGGATAAATAAAATAAAAAAAGAAAGATAATTCACCATTATCGCATGAAAGAAGGAAGCATCAAGCTAAAAATCTCAGAAATCTTTTTTAATTTTGATTTTGATTCTACTGTGGTTGCAATTAAAATTGAACGTTCAAGTTCTTTACGATCTAATGAACCCCCCGCATAAATACCCCTTTTAGTATTGAAAACTAGCATGTATCTCACATTGGGATTATTAACTACCTTGATACCTGGATTAGATTTAATCTCATCATAATATTGCTGGTATTCTGGTGGCATTCCACCTCTATCATTAGTAATTATCAACACGGGTATTCCTTTTGATGCAATTCTTTTTAATTCTGTTGAATAAAACTGATCTATTTTAGGTGATACTATATTAAGTTGCTCCTCTGTTTGTCCTATTAATTCAATTAACAAGTCGTTAAGGATGGTTTTTTTCCCTTCAAATACTCCTGAAGATTGAATATTAATTGCTCCTACAAGTGTTAAAATTCGATCTTCTAATTTTTGGACTTGTTCTTTTAACCTTCGGTTTTCTAATCTTAATTCGATAATGCGGTCAGACATTTATGTTTCTCTCACTTTTTTTCTTTTTCTTAAATATATTAATTATGTTATTTAACTATATATTTCTTGTATTTAAAATATTATAATACATTCCAAGGTGTTCCAAATAGTATAAATGACGATAGTGTGGCACTTTGGTTATTTTCAATATTTTTTTTGGATAGATCTTCCGATATTGCTTTTAATAATGCAATACCCTGATTATTTTTACTCAATATATAATTATAAAAACCGGTGATAATTTTTCTTGATTCATTGGTAAATACTGGAAAGTTTCTAGCAATAATTCCTTTTATATGACTATAATCAAAATGAGAAAATAGTTCACCAAGTATTTTTGTAGTATTGTTTATTTTTACTCCCTCGTCGTCAAAGATTTGTGCATTAAAAAATAGTAATGGATAAATATCATACGAATTTTGATTGATTGCTTTTAAAATTTCTTCAATTTTTATAATATTTTTATCATTAGTAATGAAATAACTATCTTTAGGGCTTTTTTTAGAATAATATATATTTCCGATAAAATGTATGATGTGAAGTTTATTTTGAGATAAATGAGATAAAATTTTATCGCGAGTACAAGTGCTCTCTGTTAAAATAGTCATAGAATTAACTTTTTCTGAATTTCTAAAGACATTTACAATGTGATTTAGTTCATTTTTACCTTCTATGAAGGGATAAATTAATTCTTTAACTTGTTTTTTTTCATTCCACTTGGTAGGGTAATTATCATTTATTGCTCCTATGATTAATACATCATGAACATCCTCTAAACTCATCATTCCTCTTTCGAAAGAGACCCCTCCAATATTTACTTCTCCAATTCGATAAGATGTTGAATATTGAAATAAGAAAAAATTATTATAATGAATGAATTCAAAAGGAATCGTCATTGTATTTAATATTATAAAAACTTGAGGTATTTCCCCTTCTTCCTTAATTTCAAACTGAGTTATTATGTTTCTAATTAATTTAGGAAGTGATAAGTAATAGATCCTCCCAAATTCATTTAAATCTAAATCATATTTCTTTGGTTTCGCAAATGAGAAGATGTCATCATAAATATCAGCTATTTGAGTGTCATTCCAATATTCATTTTGGATTTTTCCTTCAAATTCTGTACCTTCAGTTGATTTTATCCTAAAAGAAATTAATCCCTTTGAATTTATATATAATATTAGCTTAGATATTTTAAAATTTGGATCAATAGTATTCATTACATCATCATCAAACGAATATATTTGAGGTTTTAATGATTGAGACTCTTCATGTAATTGAGGGAGATTAGATAATGATGCTTGAAGATCATTATCCAAAAAAGAGATGATTTTTGTAGCAAGATTGAGATCATTTTCTTCGAAAAGTGCTCTGTAAAATAGCATTCTCCAAAAATCGACTGGTTCTAATGAGTAATATAATGATTTAAATTGCCATAGGTAATTACAGGTATGGAAAAAATGAAAAATTTGTTCATTTGTTCTTGGAACTTTAAGATGCGTGTTTAACTTGTTCAATGATTGAAGTAAATATTTTTTATCCTTAATATTGACGAATTTCTTACTAGCTTCAATCCAAAGTTCAATTAAAATATTACTATATCCTAAATCCGATTTTAATATGAAAAGATCTTCTATGAAGTCATATATGCTAAAAGCTACTTCAAATTGGCTCCTGTTAATTAGAAAATCTATATATGTTCTGATATAGTTTATCGCATCAGGGAATGATTGAAATTCATTAATTTTAGAATACATGTATCTAATTACCATTATGATCCAAGAATGCTCTCCAATATTATGCAAGTAGTGAATTAATTCTTCCAATTCAGTTAAAATTGTTGGGAATGTTCTCTCATTAATTGAAACTCTAGTTAATTTACCAAATTCATTTTTCAAACTGCTTGGAAGGCGATTTACTAAAAGTTTACTCATGAGCTTTACAAATTCTTGACCTTCCATCAAATCGAATCTGATACTAATATTTTCCAAAAAGATATTAATAAATAAAGGGCGTTTATCAGGTTTTAATTCTGAGACAATTTTACTCAAGTTCTCCATGCTAAATATGAATAAATTAGTTGGAAGAACAGATTTTCTCAAAAACATTAGCAATATCTGCAATTCTATTAAATCTAAATAATTTCCTCTATTATACACATGATTACAAAAAGAATTGATAAATCTAGTAATTCCCGTCTGAGAGAGATTTTCCATTTTAATAAAAGACTTTAAGAGATTCGTGAAAAAAATGGAAAAATGGTAAAAATCGTCTAATTTTGATAAAAATGTAAAAAAGCGGTTATAGGCATCTAAATATTTAATAGGATCGAACTTGACTCCACTTTCATCCTTTTTTGTTAAAGAGTTTATATAGATATGCCAACTATTAACAATGATCATTATTAATTGGTTCTTTTTTTGGACGTCCATCCATTCAGTTTTTTCAATTTCGAAATACAAATCATTAAATAGTTTATCCGCCCAGCTGTGATTTGAAGTTAATAAAAGCTTTCGCCCTTGTATTATTTTTTTTTGAAAATTTTCAATAAAATTTTTTTTAATATCTAATATTTCTGTCATGATAATCAACTTTTTCTATTTTATTCAACTCTATTTGGTTCAATATTAGTCATGCTAGGAGGTCTAGGCGTGGGATTATCGATCCACCCCTTTTGGAGCTGATTCTTTAGATATAAAATGGATGTTCCAATCCAACTCATGTGTTCCCTTCCCGATAAAGCAATCACGTTAATTTTTTCATTAATTTTATCTGGAAAGAACTTATTCAGTTCATTTTTTAATCTATCTTTTAATCCAGGGATTAAACTTCCTCCTCCAGAGAGGATAATATTTGAAATGAGTTCTTCCCAATTTTCCCTATCCCATGATCTGATAATATTTGAAATAGCTTCTGCTAAACTAAAATAATCAATATGAATGAGTTTTGGATCAAATAAGGGTTCAGATAACATGAATCTTTCAAAATTAATTTTTAAAGCGCTCCCATCTGGTAAGACAAACTCTTTATCATATTTATTAACACCTTCTTTTATTCTTTTTTTTTCCGCTTCCACGTTAAAAACACATAAAGAGGTTTCTTCTTTAATATCTTTGGCAATAAGATTATCAACATAATTTTTTTTACCACTTTCTTTTTGAGTAACACACAAATTAAGTAAGTGCTTTGTTAATTCTTTCCCTGCTATAGGAAAGATATCTCGAGACATGATTTTATTGAATCCATGTAAGAAGGAATTAATGTATGTTCGAGATTCCCCCATGTTAACCACTATAGCACTGATTTTTTGGAGGGGTGCCATGATTGCTTGACTTTCAGATATGAATAGAAGTTTAGGAAAATTTAATTTTTCAAAAAAAATTTGTTGCAATTTTGATTTTTCTAGGTCTGTCATCAAGAAGGGGGCAATAATAATGATAGGTTGCATGTAGCGATATTCTTGTGCGATCTCTAACTTTTCATAGTAATGTTGAAAAAATTTCAATAAAATATTATAATTATTTTCTTTTTTAAATTCATGAATTTTTAATATATGTTTATAATCCAAAGCCTCTTGTCCAAATAAATTTTTTTCTACTCTTTCTTCACTTATAAAAATATCTTCTAAACCATCAATAATATCTGATGTAAATAAATAATCAGAGGCCTCAACATATACACTTGGAGTAATAATGACGGGATAATCATCTCCCGCAAAACCTAAGCGAAAGGTGTTGCTTCCAATATCTAATATCAATGGCCTTAAAGGATCATTCTTTAACTCTTCTGCTGATGACATGATTAATATAAATTCTTAATTTAAATTCAAAAATAAATAATTATGGAGGTAATTCTCATTCAAAATTCATAGACTGTGTATGTATTCATCCACATTTCTTTTAAATTGATATTCTTTTACCTGTAATTCAAGCATTCCCAGAACTTTTTTAAATTGATGTGATAGATTATCAATATCCACTTCAGCTATTTTCTCTACCTCACTTCGTTTAATAGCAAATTCATTTAAACTACTACGAATCTTCTCATAAGCATTATTAATGGATGAAACCAGATCTTCCGTATTTTTCTTGGTTACTTTTCTCATTTGTCTTAAAATGGATAATATGCTTGAAATTGATTCTTCCCACCTATTATATTTAGTATTATAACCTTCAATTAATTCCTTGAAAAAATCCTCTAATTTTGGATAAATGCTTTCTTTTTTTACAAATGAAGGTTCTTTCTCAACAGAAGTACTTTCAACATCTTCTGGAGCTTGAGTCGTCTCAGAAGTGTCTGGTGCTCCAGGAATTCCAATCTTCTGAGGATGAGAGGGAGGAGCTTCATCTTTTGGCTTTTTTGGTAATGAACTATCTATAAGATGTGTCCTTTGTTTTATTTCCTCTCTTGTTAACTTTCGCTCTGTTAAAGGTACATCTTCCATTAAAAAGTCTTCAACAATTTGTGTTTCCTTGCTATCGTAAACTAATTGTGGTTTGATTTTTTGTTCTTCCTTCACTTCACGACGATAAAATCCTTCACCAGAAGAAACATGGGATAATAATCCTTGTAAATCCACCTGAGTCTCTTTTGCACCTTCTAAAGCAGAATCCATTGCTTCTGCATCTTTCTTATGGGCTGCTAATGCAGCATCCAAAGATGCTATTGGCATTGTTGCTGTAGTTGGTTGGGGAGTTGTATTAATTGACGGCTCCTCAAGTGATTCTTTTTCTTCTTTATCCTCTTTCTTTTTCTTCTCTTTCTTTTTCTTTTTTGCCATGAGAATTTCCATTAATTAATTATTTTCTTTATTATCATTATAACTTTTTAAAATCTAATATGTTAGTAACACGATGAATTTATAAATTTTTTTCAATATAAACGAGCTTTTCATGTGTTTATCATTTGTATTATTGAATATCATGTGATTATAGTTTTAGTCTAAAGGAACTATTTCTACTTTCAATGCTTCGCCTTCTGTTAAAAGCATTTCCTCTAGATCTTCTATATTTCTATCACTTGGTAGAGGTCCAATTACTTCCCACATTGCGGTCTTTTCTCTCTCTAAAGAGATTGATGTTCCATAAATAAGGGAAATATTTTTTTCTGCAAAAATATTAGCAATCTTAGCTAACGCACCGGGTATATCTTTCATGGTTATTCGAAACTTGACAGGATTAGCTTCCTGTGATATTCCAACAGGGCTTATCTTAATTTCTTTTGTCTCTGAATCTGCAATCATCATTAATTGAGAGTTGGTTGTTAGTCCTAAACTTTTTCGAATGATTTGAGGGATTACTATTCGACCTCTATTATCAATTGTTAAAATTCTTACTTCCTTCATGAAAAACTTCTCTTGAATTTGTTTTATTACATTTAATATTAGAACTGTAAAATATAAATATTACTGGAACAGATACAGAAATAGTATTTTTAATACATCTTTTTTCTAAAAAGATAGCCTAATTGGCTTTGAAACTATCTGAACCCTCAAATATCTTTTTTATTTACTTGTTTATACTAATACTGAGATGGAGTTAATTCTACTTTAGCACTGGGTTCTAATATGACGCATAACACGTGTTCCCTTCCTGCTTGGGTTATGATAATCTTACTTTCTTTTCCTTCAATCACTACCTGTTGCAGTGAACCAATTGAACACTCATCCATAAATCTTTCAGCCATGGAATGAATTGCTGCTAACATTGGACTTATTAATGAATCATCAATATTTTGAGGAAATTTTGAAGATATTGGAACACCTTTTTTCGAAAGAATGAAGGATCCTTTAACATCTGAATTCGTTAGTCTAAGTTTATCTAATAAAATATTATAAGAATCTGAATTTTTTTCCAAGTTTTTACACGATTTTTCTTTTTATAGTTAATATGTATAGTTTCTTAGTATTTAAAGCGTATAGTCCTGATTAATTCTTAACAAAATTGGATAAAATTATTAATTAAAAAAGTAAAAATAAAAGAATAGGAACTTATAGATTTATAATTTTTTTTTATCGAATAAGCTAATCTATGCTCTATGTGCCTTTAGTTTAACGGTTAAATCGCGAGCTCGTTTTGAATACCATACTAACAAGTCTCCAGCATTTTCTGGCTTGTAATACTCACCACCACACAATGCTGCTGCTTTATTCATCAGATTATCATCAGGATTTCCTAATCCAATGACATATATTACAACATTAGGATTCTCAGAAAACCTGCGGATCTCGTTGAAGAAGGCATCTCCATCGGTGGGGACACCATCAGTTAGCAAGACTATCATTGTTGGTTGATCTTTTGACATCTTATCAAACTCATTTAACACTTGATGTGCTGCTACCATTGCTTGTCCCATGTTAGTAGCTTGACCATAAGCATTTCCAATTCGATCAACAATGACCCTAGCAGCATCTTCAAGAACTCCTTTCTTACCCGATGCGGAGTCCATGTAATAACTACCTCCAAAAGGTAATACTTGTGCTTCATCAGCAAATCTTATTACACTTACTTTTTCTCCAAAACCCCTTCCTACTTTTTCACTCAAGAATAAAACAGCTGCAAAAGCCGCAGAAATTCTACGAGGTATGTTGACCCCATCTTTAAAATGAACCAAAAATTCTTGAATTTCTCTTGATTCCATTGCTGCTTTAATTCCTTCAATGGCAGGAGCTATATTCGTGACTAATACATCTCGTGCCATCATTGAACGACTTATATCGATTATAAGAATGGCATTGAAAGGGATTAATCCTACAGGTGCCAATGATAAAGTCGTATTAGAGGTTATTTGAGCTAATATATCACCAGTCAAATCAGGAACACATTGGATAATCGAGCATGCTACATTGGCTTGAGCCCATCTTAACTTAATACCTTTAAATATGATATAATTTGATAACCAGATTTTTAAAGGTTCTACATTTGTTCGAACCATGCTGATTATTTGCCACATGTTCTCTCCAGAAATGGGCGCGATTCCCAATGAAACGCTTTGTAAGGGTATTATTTGCCGTTGATTTTTAGTTACCGTTACTTCAAAACTGCCTATACCTGATGCTTCAAGTATTTCACTATCGATATAAATTGCATTGTCGGGCACGTTTTCGACTATCTGAACTTTACCCGCGCCTACAGCTCCTGTAAGTTCATCTGAAAATGCAATTACATCATTGGATTGGATTGAAAGGGTGTGTTGGATTCTTGGACTTACTTGACAGAATCCCATTAAATTTGGCTGTGAATGCACCTCTAGCATTATCTGAGATGTTTTATGAATTGGTGGTTCGGTTGAATATACAACTATCTGATTTGATTGTATGTTTGTATCTTCTTTCGTATCCAAGCTCATCCTAATCTGTGAAGGATTTATGGTTATTACATCAATTCTAGCTGAACCAACGGATCTTGAAACTGGATCCTCCCAAGCTATCAACATTCCTTGACCTAATCCCAATGATTGTACAAGATTTGGACTGAGTTGTACTCTTCCTCCTTGTAATGTTGAATCAACTACAACGGAGAGAATTATACCATTTTTTTGAGATTGTAGCATGTTAATGTCTATGGCATTAGCATACGTTGCTGCGGGCGCTGCTCGTTGAGCAGGTGGAGGGCCATATGCTCCAGGAGTTGGTTGGGATGGTGTATATTGTGATGGTGGTTGAGGCATGGGACTAAGTTGAGATGGAGGAGTATATTGTGGTTGTGGTGTTGGTTGTGGCGGTGGAGGAGAATATTGTGTTTGAGGTGTTGGTTGTGGTGGAGGAGGAAAATATTGAGGTTGAGGTGTTGGTTGTGGTGGAGGTGGTGAAATTTGAGGTTCCGGAATTGAGGTGGGCATTGTTTTTGCAGAAGGGGCAGCTAAACGCGCTCCTGGTTGCACAGGTGCGGGAATGGGAATAGGTTCCTTGACAGGTTTAGTCTGAGGTAGTTTTGATGTAGGTTTCTTTTTTTTACCTTTACTAGGCGTCTTTACTTTACCACTTGATGGTCTAATCGTTAATTCTACCCCATCAAATTTTACTTTATCGAGAATATCTTTTGAAAATCGTCCCGCAAAATCTAGTATTTGATCTGAAATGTTTATTTTTGCTGAAGTAACCATGAGATTGTCATCATTCACTACATCAACCATTCCACCGTTTTGTACGCCTAATTTTTTTGCATTTTCTTCACAAATTACTAAAGTACCTGAACTTTTTTCATCTATATCTACAAAAATTTTAATTTCTGTCATTATTATCAAATACTTTTTTCTTGATTAGAAATTACCATGAATTTTAAAATATAAATTTCTGAGTATGGATTAAGGAACGGGATATCTTTTTCCAATCTCACCAGCATAATAACGGAATACAGTTACTACCTTTCCCAAATCTTCAAGCTTCCTACATGCTCCCATCAAGAAAAATCGTCCTGCTGAGCTTAAAATAATGAAAGCATCACTTCCCCTTAATACTACTTCAAGCATCTGATGATAACCTAATGATGAGACTGCCTCTGAAGCACTCTGTAGCACTACAGCGCTCATGCTTGAAAATAAGTCTGCATTGACTTCATAAGTAGGAATAGAAGAAAAGGCTAATTTTAGACCTTCACGGGTTATTAACGCAAGAGCTTCCAATTCAGTGTGTTCAGTAATATTTCCTAAAAAATTTGATAAGCTCAATGCTTCTTCGGGTGTTAAATCGCTCATTTTTCTCAGATTTTATACTTAAATCTATTTTTATTTTTTGTATTAATTTTATTATAGAAACTTAATAATATAAGTTTAATTTTATGATGTTGCTCAATTTTAATAAATGTATACTTTAATGTGCTTTAAAATTATTTCATTTTAACTAGTAAATAAAAAATAATAAGTAAAAACAGTATATGATACCGTGAGAATATAAAAAAGAAATTGAGTATATTACCCAAGTTGCTTCTTGATCTGGTTTTGGAGGATGTCTTTTTTCGATTTTGGCTCATATTCTCCTCCAGCGCGACGTAAAAACTCAATTGCCAGAATTTTTCCGTTTTCAGATAGTATTCGTGGAGAATAATCTTCGGCAAAGAATACTCCTTCAGGTATAGATCCTACTTTCTCAATGACCTTTTCAACTTGTTTTTTACCTAGAAAATTTTGGACTTTTTCTACGATTGAATAAGCATGATTCCCAATAATGATTAATTCACGTTCATAGCCAGGTGGTATTTGTATTTCTTCGAGTTTTTGCATTATTTGTTCAAAATTTACCTGTTGCTCCTCTTGCATGAATTGACTCATAGATCCTGCACCAGTATATAATGGTCCGGCATTATCTTTAACACGATCTCGACTACCTGCGATATTCATGCCTTCTGCGGGTTTAGGAGGTTCAAAAATTGCTTTTTGACGTAGTGGATTGACTGCTGCACCTGCGCCTGGATCTTCTTTTATTTCTTTAGCGATACCGGCCTCTGTTTTACCTCCCATTATTCTTATTAATTCTGAATCCTCGTCTCCTTCATCAACCGAGACAGATCCATAATGCAGTCCTACTTGACCTCGAATATCTTGGCTTCGTTTAGCACCAACAAACTTAGATCTTACATTACTTTGACTTCCAAGCCATAAAAAGATTTTTCTTATATCATCAGCTACGATAACATACACTTCTTCTGATTTCATGATGTCCTTTATCGGGCCATCTGCTGTCAGTTCCGTTGTAGTTCCGTCGGGATTTACCTTGAAAATTTGGGGCATCTATGTATTTCCTCACTTTTTTAATAATTAATATAATCTATATATGTTATACCTATTTAAATAATACGACTAGAGGTTAATAAATCTTTATTTAAGAACATCAATTATTAAAAAATCATCAATGTTCATGTAATTGAATTAACATTCCTCGGGTCGTAGAATGTTTTCAATAGTGTTCATGAATAATATGAGCTGATTTTTGACTCTCGCGTGTTTTTCGGGATTTTTTATCTCATTTGGTAATTCATTTACTGCCCAACCATACATCACTTTGGGTAATGCTTGGCTAACATCGACTTTAATATTCCCTTTTTGAAATGCTTCCATGGCATCTTCAATGACTCTAGTGAAATTTTGTTGATTTTCCAAGATTTTTTCTATTGATTCTTCATCATTTATAGACGTAAGTAATATTTGTAGATTTTCTTCCAGTTTTTTTAATATGCTCATGATTCTAAGTAATGTAAACGATTTGTTTTATATAAAATATACCCTAATACATTAAAAGTATAAAAATAGTGGAGAAGCATTTCATTGAATGCTAATTACGTGATTGCATACCCAGCAGTTCTCTCCTTTTTCTTTTAGAACTTTAGCACAATTCAAGCAGTAAAATGTATTACATTCGGGACATGTATAAATA
>JBHLME010000216.1:0-4424 GCA_048938445.1 Promethearchaeota archaeon
CTGTTGATAAAAATATCTTATTATTACAAATCTAAAAAGAAAAATCTTGTAAGGATTTTCATGACTAAGCCTTTAAAAAAATAATTTAGAAAAATTTTTAATTTAATTTATATTTTTCCTCTTAAAGGAATAAATAAATTCCATTAAATTAACTAATTTAAAAAGTATTTTGAAAAATCTAAGACAAGAGATATTAGATTCGGACTTTTTTATTATAGCCGAAGTTGGATTAAACCATGATGGAAGTCTTGGCGATGCTTTTAGGCTAATTGAAGAAGCGAAAAAATCAGGAGTAAATGCAATAAAATTTCAATTACATATTTCAGATGAAGAAAGAACAAAATTGGATCCAACTCCTCCTCATTTTAAACTTGAGGATAGAAAAGAGTATTATGATAGAACAGCCTTTACATTAAAAGAATGGAAAAAATTATGTGAATATACACACAGTTTAGATATTTATTTTATTGTATCTCCATTTTCGCACAAAGCTGTTGATATATTAGAGGAATTAGATATTGATGCTTATAAAATCGCATCTGGAGAAACAACAAATATACCATTATTAGAATATATTGATTCAAAAAATAAACCTGTTTTACTCTCTACAGGAATGTCTAATTGGAAAGAAATTGATAATGCGGTTAATGCTTTAAAGCAAAATTTAATTACTTTGTTTCAATGCTCATCACAATATCCTTGCTTAGCTGAAAATGTTGGTTTAAATGTTATAAAAGAACTTATTGAAAGATTTAAAGATATAACGATAGGATATTCAGACCATACTCTGAACAATTACTCGTCAATTGCAGCGTTTTTATTTGGTGCTAAAGTTTTTGAAAAGCATTTTACACTCTCTAAAAATTTATATAGTCCCGACGCATGTTTATCGGTAGATCCAAAAGAAATGCTAGAATACGTAAATGGTCTCGAATTTATCACGAAAGTTCTAAAAAATCCGGTTATTAAGAATAATATAGAAATATATTCCGAAATGAAATTTAGGTTTGAAAAGAGTATTGTAGCGGCAAGAGATTTAAAACAAGGACATACATTAGAATATAATGATCTTACCTTTAAAAAACCCGGAAATGGAATTAGAGCAGATAATTATAAAAAATTAATTGGTAAAAAATTAAAAAAAGCATTGATTAAAGACGAAAAAATATTACTTGAATATTTGAATTCATGAATGAATAATAGTGATCTAATGTGACTAAAAGAAAGATATGTGTTTTCATTGGAAGTAGAGGAAATTATCTAATTTTAAATTCAATATTAAGAGAGATAGTAAAATCAGATAAATTGGAATTAAAATTAATCGTTGGAGCTTCCGCTGTATTAGATAAATATGGAGAAATTGTACGATTAATAGAAAATGATGGATATATTCCAGATGAAAAATTATATATGATTATTGAAGGTGAAACACCTCTAACTATGGCCAAGTCAACAGGTTTAGGACTAGCTGACCTTTCAGAAATTTTATATAAATTTAAACCTGATTTCACTATCAATGTTGCTGATAGGTTCGAAATGTTAGCGTACGCAATTGCCTCTTCATACAATAACATCCCAATTGTTCATATTCAAGGTGGTGAAGTGTCTGGAAGTATAGATGAAAGTATAAGACATGCGATAACGAAATTATCGCATATTCATTTTCCTGCTAATGAATTATCAAAGAAAAGACTTTTACAGATGGGTGAGGATGAAAGATATGTTTTTAATTATGGGTGTCCAAGGATCGATACGGTAAAAGAAATATTAGAAAATAATTGTAATGTTAATGAAATTAATAAATATATCAGAAGAGCTGGTGTCGGAGATCTTTTTAATATTGATCATGATTTTCTTCTCGTATCTCAACATCCTGTAACAACTGAATATGAATTAGCTAGAGAACATATTTCACATACTATAAGAGCTGTATATGAAATTTCACATGAGCATGATCTTCCCGTTGTTTTTTTATGGCCGAATTCTGATGCCGGAAGCGATGAAATTGCTAAAGGTATAAGGATTTTTAGAGAATCGGCGTTTCCATGGCAAGATCCAGATGAAAAACATGATGAAAATTTTCGTTTCTTTAAATTTTTGCCATTTGAATATTATATCTGGTTAATGAATAAAACATTATGTCTCATTGGAAATTCAAGTAGTGGTATAAGAGAAGGAGCATATATCGGGACCCCCGTTGTAAATGTTGGATCTCGGCAAGATAATAGGGCTCGGGGCAAAAACGTAATAGATACTGATCCAAATTATAAGGATATAAAAAAATCAATTGAAAAACAAATAGAACATGGAAAATATGAATCGGAACATATTTATGGTGATGGAAACACTGCTGAAAAAATCATTAAAGTCCTTGAAACTATAGAAGTTAATGTTCAAAAGAAATTCATAACAAGAAATTTTTATTGAAATTACTAAATGTTTTATTTTTGTTTTTATTGGTGATTTTTTGGAAAAGGGAGAAAGAAGAATCATATTTCTATGTGATCTAACTCATACAGGACAGAAAATAGCTAGTGATTCTTACCCTTTAGGTATTGGATGCATTTCTGCATATGTTGAAGCCTATTCAGACGTTCCTACTTATGTTCATATGATTAAATTCCCCGAAAAACTATATGAAGATTTTGTAAAATATCAGCCTCCAATCATTGGGTTTTCAAATTATCAATGGAATTTTGATCTATCACGAAGTTTTGCTAAAATTATAAAGGAAGAGTTTCCCGAAATTATTATTATCTTTGGTGGACCTAATTTTCCTGTTGAGGAAAATGAAAAAGAAGAATTTCTTAAAAAAAATAAAATGATAGATTTCTACATCGAAGGCGAAGGGGAAATTGCATTTCTTTCTCTTATAAACAAATTGTATTCCAATGATTTCGATATTGAAAAAGTAAAGAACTTACCTAATCCAAGTGCAAAAACAATTATTAATAACTCATTCATTTCAAATGAATTGGCACCGAGAATAAAGGATTATGATAAGGTCCCCTCTCCTTACCTAAAAGGGAAAATGGATAAATTCTTCGGAAAGGGATTAATGCCATTATTTCAAACAACCCGTGGTTGTCCTTTCACATGTACTTATTGTGTCGAAGGAAATAGCTATTATCTTTACGTTATTAGAAAGAGTCAGAAATCGATTGCTGCTGAGTTAGAGTATATAGCTAACAGAATTACTGATAACAAACAAATGTTTATTGCTGATTCCAACTTTGGTATGTATAAAGCAGATGTTGAAACTGCGAAGATTATCAGTAATATTAAAGAAAAATATGGTTTTCCATATTATATTCATGTTGCTATGGGCAAGAATAAGAAAATGAGAATCTTAGAAGTGGCTCGTATATTAAAAGGCAAATTGCGTCTTGCAGGTTCTGTGCAATCATTGGATCCACAAGTTTTAAAAAATGTTAAGAGGCAGAATATCCTTACTGACGATCTTTTAACATTGGCAGAAAGTGCAAGAGAAATAGACGCTAATAGTTATTCTGAAATAATTATTGGCTTACCAGGTGATTCATACAAATCATTTTTATATACAATGGAGAGAGTTATAGAAGCAGGATTCAATTTTTTAACACCATATACCTTAATTTTATTACCCGGAAGTGATTTGGCTAGTCAGAAAAATATAAAAAAATTTGGTTTAATTCGTAAGTACCGCATCTTACCACGTTGTTTTGGAAAATATAATTTCGGTGTTAAAGAATTTATATCAGGAGAAGTTGAAGAGGTATGTGTGGGGAATGATACTATGCCAATCAAAGATTATGTCAAGTGCAGATTATTTACACTCACTACAGCACTTTTTTATAATGACCGAATTTTCGAGGAAGTTATTGAAACTCTAAAATCCTTTGATATTTCAACTTTTAGGTGGATGTATCAAATACATAATGCAAAAGAAAAATTTCCTAAAAAATTAAATGAAATCTACGAAGGATTTGAGAAGGACACTTTGAATGAATTATGGGATTCAAAAGAAGAGCTTGAAAATTTTATTAAAACACCGGAAAATATAGAAAAATATATTAAAGGAGAACTTGGTTATAATATAATGTTCTTTTATCGTTCAAAAGCTCTTATTAGCTGTATGAAAGAACTTAATGATTTTGCCTTCGAAATAGCATTTGAACTTATTCAAGAGAAAAATCCAGAGCTATTCAATAAAAACATAGAATACCTTGAAGAATTAAAACAGTTTAGTTTTTTACGTAAGGTTGATCTATTTGATATTGAGAAAAGAGTTGATTTTTCATTTTCTTATGATTTCAAAGAAATATTACTCAAAGGACTGTGGAATTTTGAAGAAGCTCTACGAACTAAAGGTACTTTTTTATATAGTTTTTATCATTTAGATGACCAAAAACATATGATTCAAGAACAAATGAATGTTTTTGGTA
>JBHLME010000091.1:0-18178 GCA_048938445.1 Promethearchaeota archaeon
TCAACTCAGGTAGTTTTAAATAATTTTTACCCTTTAATGTCTCACGATCATATCCAATAAAACGCTCCAATGTAGAATTGACATCAAGAATAGTCCCTTCTAAATCAAATAGAACGACTGATGTGGGAGAATTATTAAAAAGTTGGCGATATAATTTTTCTGATTTTTTTAACTCATATTCCGCATTTTTACGATCAGTGATATCCCTTCCAATTAAAATGAGCTTTTCATTACCTTTGCTAGTAGTAAATTTTTTTCCACTTAGTTCAAGCCATGCATATTCCCCATTCTTCTTTTTTACTCTTAATGAACCAATTGCTTCTCCCTTAGTTAATAGTTCATTTAGGTGTTTTAAAGCATATTCGATGTCATTTGGGTGGACGAGATCATTTCTATTCTTTCCAATAAATTCCTGATTAGAATATCCCATTATTTTCATAAAAGCTTTATTTATGTATTCATATTCCATTTTAAGGTTTGCAACTGCGATGAAATCATATGCATTTTCGGTGATTAATCTATATTTTTCTTCTGATTCCTTTAATTTTAACTCAATACTTTTACTTTCTGTTATATCAACTACATAACCAATAATTTCAAAGGGATTTCCCTCATCGTCGAAGATTAATTGCACCGTATCTCGCATCCAATGATAATTACCATCTTTAAGTTTAAATCTATATTCAAAAACAAAGTGATCTCTACTTTCTAATTCGGAAAGTCTTGCAAGTACACCTTCTACATCATCAGGATGAATATTTTTTACCCAGAAGTCGGGGTTTTCTAAAAATTCTTCTGGATCATACCCCCATAAGATCTTCACATTTTCACTAATATATTTTGCAGCATAATCTCCTTTAAATTCTGAAGTATAAGTCACCGCAGGTGCCGAGGTCACCAGGTACTTGAAATCCTCTGAATCAATTATATTCCTAACATTCTCTCGTTGTCTGATGGTAATATCACGTTTTAAAAGTAATTTCCGGTTAGAGCAAGTGAAAACCGTTAAATCAAAATAAAATATAATATATCAAATTTTTTCTTTATATAATAATAAATTAGTTACCTTATTATTTAAATTGAAAAAAATAATGATCCTATTTTTCACTCTATTCACTTTTTTCGAGATATAATCTAGTTATATTATATAATTTTAAATATTGTATTCTTTTAAACATGATTTCATATAACTTCTTGAGATTTATCTCTTTAGTATCCGTAATATTAATAAAAGTGTAATTTATTATGTTAATAAAATAAGATTACTGCAAAAAAATAGGAGTAATATATTCTTGGATCGAAGAAAACTTCGAGCATTACTTCAATGGTATAGGCAAGAAGTAGGAGATGATTTTGTAGCAGTTCTCGTTATAAATCGAGATGGTATAGGTTTTGACGTATTAACCAAAGATCCTCGCAAATCTGTACAAGAAACGTTATTGGGAAATGTAAGCTTACTGATTGATTTAATCCTTAAAAAAATTACTAGAGAATTCACGTTAGGTTCTTTTGGAGTAGGGACATTTGATACTGAAGAATATAGATATATATTTTGTGAAGCAGGCCCTGAATATGTTCTTGTAACCGTCTTAAATGCACTTGCTTCAGTAGATCCATACTTTCCTTATGCTTATCTAGCTGCTGAAAAAGTGGCACGTATTGCAGATGGAAGACCTGTTAGTCCTGTCATTCCAAAAATATATGTTGATGAGAAAGAAAGAATCATCACTCGAAAAATGAACACGCTCCAACAAATTAAGATTCATTCCTCATTATATGCATATAAATTAATATTAGGAGGAGAAGGAGGCGTTGGAAAAACAAGCATGGTACATAGATTCGTTGATGATGTTTTTCAGGATGATTATAAGGCAACTATAGGGACTTCAATAACTAAAAAAGAATGTGAATTTGATGGATTAAATTCTAAGGTTCGTTTCGTGATTTGGGATTTAGCAGGACAAGTCCAGTTTAAAAGAGTAAGACAAGCATATTTAGCAGATTCAGAAGCAGGTATTTTAGCTTTTGACCTTACCAGAAGAGAAACTTTTGAAAATATTAGAGAATGGTATAAAGAACTCACGGAACATTCTCCACCAGGATTATATCTTATTCTGGTTGGGAATAAAAAAGATTTAGAAATTTCAAGAGAAGTTACAAGTCAAGAAGCAGAAGATCTAGCAAGAGACTTAGGATTATCATATGTTGAAACATCAGCAAAAACAGGAGAAAATGTCAATGATGCGTTCAAAATGCTCGCAATGCAAATGATAAAAAGGTTTCTGGAGACAGAGGATCTTGAAAAAATTGATACCAGTATTATGGAAGAAGAAAGCTCTAAGCCATTTAAAATCATACCTGAATTCACCAGGATAACTGAAGAAGAAGAACTCAAGGAAGAAAAGGGTTTTATTCAAGAAGTAAAAGTCCGAATTAAAGATGTTTGGCCTTCTTTAGAAGAAGATTTTACACGTTGGTTAGAAAAAAATATTGAAAGCTTGAACAAAACATTAGACATGGCAATCACGACAGTTGACTTAAAAGGTGGAACTATACTTGGAAGAGATAAATATGGGAGTAGAGTGCTTGTTGAGTGTCAATTTGGAGAAACAAGAGAAGAGATTCTGGGTAAAATTCTCACGTCCATAATTAGACATAATATAAAAATTGTCATATGGATAAGTGAAGAACCATTACAAGAACATGTGAAAGCAATTAACTCATTAAATAAGAGCATGATGAATGATGCAGTATATTATCTTTTAAAAGTTGAAGTATTTGAAAAGGAAAATGTTATAAAGCCAAATTTTAAAATAATTTGTGATCCACGTGAAGCGGAAGATAATACCATTAGGGATAACGAAATTAATGAAGAAAATCAAGTTTTATCACTTGAAAACAAACGTTTAAAATTTTGGAATCAATTACTTGATAAAATTAATGAAAAATCTCTGGATCATTCTAATTTAACAGCAAGTAAATCTTCATGGCTTTTTATACCTACTGGTAAAGAAGGATTAAATTATGCTTATAAAATCAAAGAAAACTGGGCATCAATAGAATTATTTTTGGATAACCATAATAGACTCGTCAATAATGAGAGATTTAAACAACTTCATAAAAAGAAAGAAGAAATTTTCCTTTTTTCTCATGCAATTGAATGGGACTATGATGAAATAAGAAGTTTTCAATCTTTAAGGATCCGAATTAACGGAGGCTTAAATGATGAAACTAACTGGGATGCACTTCAAAATAAAATGATAGAAATAATGAAATTATTAAAGAATAAAGTAGATCCTCATTTAATTCATCTCAGGCTTTAACTACTTTTATTTATTATATTAGATTCAAACAAAACCTAAAATTAGTTTTTTTTTATCGAAAACCAATAAATAAGAATAATATCTCCTCTTAAATAAGAAAGTTTTGGGTAGCTCAATCTAAAAATCTGCAAAAAATTGTGATTTTATCAACAAACCTATCAATAGGTTATATCAAAAATATGAAATAATATTAAAAAAATAGATGAGAGGAAGAAATTAGATATGAATTTTAATGATTTTGAGATAAAAACAAGGATTTATGTGAATAAGAATAAAATGGACGAGCTTCAATCGAAAAAAAAAATCTTTGGTTTCCTACAGATGAAATTATCAATTAAAGCGATAACAAAAGAATTTCAAGATTCAATAAGACACAAGTTAAATAAAAAACAAGGGATTCCAATAATAAAACTTGCCAAGGAATGGGAACTTAATGATATATTAAATATATACAATCGCTCTTTTCTTAGCTCAAACACGCCTTTCCAAAAGATTGAAATAGATTTCTTGAAAGAGCTTTATAATATACCAGAAATTTCATTCTATATAGCAAGATATAATGGTGTGCCAGCAGGGTTCATGATCTTGGATTTCGAAGGAGATAATAAAGAATATGGGTTTATAACTGCATTAGGCATATTACCTAGATTTCAAGGAAAAAGAATTGGAACATTACTAGGCATACAAGCTTGGAATCACTTTAAAGAGAAAAATATAGAAGAACTTAGATGTGAGGTGTATTTCACTAATCAAAAATCAATTAGTTTCTTGAAATCATTGAAATTTGAAGAATTTGCGATAAGATAAAATGATTCAATATCATATTATCATATAATAAATAATGAAAGAGGAGAGTTAAATGGAAATTATTCTAAAAGATAAGTATGAAATATCACTTGAAACACAAAAATTTATTTTGCAAATGTGCATGGCTCAATGGGATGCCCAATGGTTTTTAAAATCGATAAAAAAGTTTGGGATAGATATTGCTAACGAAATGAATCAAACAGTAGTATCGTCATTCGGAAAAATCGAGGCTAAGCACATTTTAAATGCATTAGGAATTAAAAAAGGAACTATAAAAACAATACCCGAAGTGTTCAAGATAATGAACACGATCATGGATGTGATCATTCCAAAAATCATGAAATTCAAGATGGTAATTCATTCTGACACGGAGGGGGATGGTATTGTAAAAAAGTGTTTTGTATGGGAAGAAGTAAAAAAGGCAAACAATGAAAATAACTATGTTTGTGCATGTAATTTTCGACACCGGGGATGGATGGAAGCAATGGGAATAGATGGAGAGATCATTCCAATGAAACGATTTCCTGATGGAGATGATGAGTGCATATTTAAATTTATCATGGATAACAGTAATGATTAAATTTAGGGACTATTCTTATATTTTAAGATAAAAACATGATAAATATTAAGGTTAAGGTAGAACTCATCGATCAAGAACCAGTCAAGATTTACAGGATGTCTACTTTAGATTTACAAGAGAATCCCGTGATGTGGGTTTCAGCGTTTTTAATAGATGGTCTTCTCATAGATTGCGGTCATCATCATGCAAAAGAATTATTATTAAAAAAATTAGATTTTGATGAAATTGAACTGTGTATCTTGAGCCATCATCATGAAGATCATTATGGTTCTGCGCGTGTTCTAATGAACAAGTATGATATCCCTGTATTTGCTTCCAAAGAAACTGCTTATTTAATTCAACCAAAAATCAGAATACCTCCAGAAAGGATGTTGGTGTGGGGCATACCAGAATCATGTAAGGTTAACATCTTACCAAATCTTCAGGAGATAAAAACATCTAAAACAAAATTTAAAATCATTCCTTCACCAGGTCATTGCAATAACTTAATATCTTTTTTTCATAAAAAGGAAGGAATATTATTCTCGACTGATGCGATGATTGATAAAAAACAGTCTGTAATATTTTATTGGGAAAATGCCAATTTAATGTTAGAAACATTCAAAAAATTTAAAGCTTTAAGACCAGAATATTTGTATTCTTCAAATAGTAACATTTTTTCTTATGAAGATCTTGATCATCTCATCGAATATTGGATAAATATTAAAGAAAAAAGCGCTAAATTACATTCTACAGGATTAAAACCTAGAGAAATTGTTAAAAGGGTTTTTGGAAAAGAAAGTTGGTTAAAAACAAGCACGAGAGGCGATATATCTCGTGAAAATTTAATAAGGTCTCTTCTTCATCTACCTCCTATCTTCAAGAAAAGAAGGATGAAGAAAACTATTTAAAAAAACTAAATAATCACTATTTATGTATGAAGAACTTAATGACTATGACCTTACTTTAAAAGCTTATAATTCAATAAAAAAAAAATTTAATTCTTTAGCGGTCCAATTACCAAAAAAAAAAACTTTTTTAGGATTTGATGGATATGTTGATTCTTTATACTCCTTAGTTGAATCTCGGGAAACTGTGACAAATTGGAAAAAAATGGAAACAATGAGGTTCTTTGGTGAACGAGTTTTGCAGGTAGCTGGAAGTGCCGCTAGTATTGAAAGAGTTTTAAAGAGAAAAATATCTGGAGGTTTTGCTCCTAATACTTGCAAAGCGCTAAATGGTATTGGGATGAATGTGACTCTCATGGCAGCAATTGGTTATCCTGAAATTCAAGATGTATTCATACCAATTATTGAAAATGATACAATTGAAGCCATTCCAATTTCCAATCCTGGCGAAACTATAGGTCTGGAATTTGATGATGGTAAAATAATGCTCACTGAATTCGAAAATATTTTCAACATAAATTGGGAACTTTTAAAAGAAAGAGTTGGATTAGATATATTTTCTGATAAGTTAGAAATAGCAGATATTATAGGAATGGGACACTGGTCTTTAATTCCAGAACTAACTAATATATGGAAAAAAATGTTAGATACAATAATTCCATCAATAAATACTAAAGACATGTTGTTTTTTGTAGATCTTTCAGATATCAAGAAAAGATCAAAAGAAGATATACTTGAAATGCTAAATACTTTAAAAAAAATCGAAGATTTCATGCCTGTCTTATTAAGCCTTAACGATCAAGAAGCAATAGACATTTCAAAAGCTCTAGATGGTGTTGATATAATTGATCCATCTAAACCAGAACACTCAGGTTATCATAAAGCTGGTTTAAATATCAACAAAAAAGCAAGTTTATCTTATCTAGTCATTCATTCGCCTTACTTTGCAACAATAACCACTAAAAATCACGATCATTTCTGGATAACAGAAGGATATACATCAAAACCAAGATTTACTACAGGAGCAGGAGATCATTTCCATTCTGGTACTGTCGCAGGATTAAGCAGTGGTTTAAGTCCAGCTGAATCAATTTTATTAGGGAATGCATTAACTGCTATATTTGTTCGCACTGGTGAATCCCCAAACTTAGAAGATTTGGAAAAATTTGTGAGTAAATATATTGACTATATAGAGAAGGATAATCCTAATATTTAATGTGTTGCAAATATTCAAGTTAAATCAATCGCTAATTTTATAATTCTATATCCTTTTTAATATAGTAAGGGATCGAATTATTATTAAATAATAAATATAAAAAACTGATTATAACATGACTATGGAAGATTTGTTCATGGAATTATTTTATCTAGTAAAAAAAGTTGAAAAACAATTCAACAAAATAGAGCGGAAATTATTACAGGAACGACCAAAAATTGATAAAAAAAATATTACACCACCTCAATTTTTTGTATTAAGAATATTATGGTATCAAGATGGATTTCCATTGAACCACTTAGCAAAACTGGCGAGATGTTCCCGTTCTACTATGACCGGTATCATAGACACTATGGAAAAGAATGGATTAATAAAACGTATACCAAATCCAAAAGATGGGAGAAGTACTTTAGTTAAGCTTACAAATGTAGGTAGAGAGCTTAGACATTATGCTCCTCCATTAGATACATATATGATGGAACATTGTGAAACGTTTAGCAAGGAAGAACTTCAAATGTTAATCTTACTTCTTAAAAAGTTCTTAAAGTGTTTAGGATCTAACGATTTATAGTCAAATAATGACGTGATTGAATAAATAGTGTAGACATAGTTATGAAAGATAGTTCGGATCCGAAACATTTAAATTGGTTCGGAACCTAATTATAATTAGATAGTAATATAATTTTTATAAAAATATGGAGAACCTAATAGAATGAGAAATGATAAAGAACCACAAATTCATGAATTAGTTTCATCAATTCCTGAAAAAGAAAAATTTAACATGATGAGTAAAAATTGGTTATCTCATGATGCTCGATGGCAGATAGGATCTGTAATGTTTTTAGGATGGGATAAAGCAAATAAACTCAATCAAGATGTGACTAAACAGATAGGTAAAATCTTGATGTTTCGGTTGATGAATGCCCTCAATATCTCTCAAGTAAACAATTTTCATGAACTAATGTTATTGTTAGGAACGGCAATTTATCTTAATTTCTCTGTCAATCCATCTAATTGGCAAATGGAAATATTTTCAAATGAATTATGTAAGGTAGAAATTGAAAAATGTTTAACTTTTGAGAATATTAAACGTGCTGGAGCAATAGGAAATTATGATTGTGCTTGCTTTGCGTTGCGGGAAGGCTTTTTTGATGCTTTGAATTTACAAGTAGAACAATCCTGTCAGAAAAGTTTAATGAAAGGAGATGATAAATGTGAAATTTGTCTTAAAATAAAAAACTGGAATAAAAATAACAATTAAGCGGAGAAATATAATATGAACAAGGATTTAATTAAGAAATCAAAACTTACCAAAGAAGAATTGAAGGAATTAGAAGAAAAAACAAGAGATCTTGATAAAAAGCAATCACATTATCTTGCCTATAGACGATGATGAATGAAATTCGAAGGGAACTTTTACAATTTATCGGGTGTGAAATTAGATCCATTGATGAGATTAAAAATCAATTTAATATAGATTCAGATCAACTTCAATATCACTTATCCATGTTAGAGCAATGTTTTTACATTATAAATTCAATTGAAGGATGGAAATCTACCCCTTTAGCCTTAGGATTTTTAGAAAATGTGAAAATGGGTGACTATTAAAGATAATCATCTTTTAAATAAGCAATTGACATAAAATTAAAACTAAAATGAAAGTATTAATAATTTATTTTTCTCAAACCGGAAATACTGAAAAAATAGCAAAAAAAATTCAAAATGGAATTAATAAAAGTGGAAATGATTGTCAAATTGAAAATATTTTAGACGTCAAACTTGAGCAAATAAAAATTTTTGATTTAATTGGTCTTGGAACACCCACTTTTTTTTATAGAGAACCCCGAAATATTAAAAAATTTATTAATAACTTAGAACCCGTTAATCAAAAACATTGTTTTCTATTTTGCACGCATGGTTCTCAAATTGGAAATACATTTTATTACATGAAAGAAGCTTTAATAAATAAAGGATACTTAATAATAGGGACCTTTGATTCATATTCAGATGCATCAATACAATTTTATCCAACACCATGGCATACTACCGGTCATCCCGATGAAATTGAATTAAATGAGGCTGAAGATTTTGGAAAAAACATTTGTAATATTAGCCTTAAGGTACATGATGGTGATTTAAGTTTAGTCCCTGAAATACAATTAATAACAGATACACTTTGGGCGCAAGAATCGAGTCAGTTAACATTAGACATTTTAAGAAGGGGATCGCCTCGCTTTACCATAAATCAAGAAAAATGTACACAGTGCTTACAATGTCAAAACAAATGTCCGTCAAATGCTATTAATATTGAAATTGATCCTCCAGAAATCCAAAATGAAGGATGTATATTTTGTTGGTTTTGTGAGAAACTCTGTCCTGAAGGAGCTATTGAGGCCGATTGGGAGGCCATGAAAATAAGAAATAGGAAGAATTTAACTATGTACGTTAAATTTTTAGAAGAGGCCGAAAAGGAGGGTAAATTTCGACCGTATATTGACTATAAAAAGATAATTTAATGATATAATAAACAAAAAATATATTTAGAGAGATGTTAAATGGAAATTGAAGTAGCAAAACAAATTTTAGGTGTTGAGTTCAGCTTCATTTATGACGATATCATTGGTCCTGTCTTCCAAATGTTAAATATTGATAAAAATGCGAAAATCTTGGATGTTGGAACGGGTGAAGGGAGAATGGCAATATCACTCGCATTACATAAACATTCAGTACTTACGGGTGAACCAGAAGAAGATTTTTCTGAATATGCAAAGCAAGATTGGCAAGGCAGTGCAAAAAGGGTGAAGGTAGACCATTTAATCACGTTTAAACCGTTTGATGCTAAAGACTTGCCTTTTGAAGATGAAGAATTTGATGTAGTTTTCATGATGGGTGCTCTTCATCACATAAATAATAGAAGTTCGGCAATAAAAGAATGTATTCGTGTTGTTAAATCCGGTGGAAAATTTTGTATCATCGAGCCTACAGCAAAAGGACTAAAAATAATAAGAAAAAGAATGCCCAACCACCCAGATGCTGTTGATCCAAGAGATTATTTAAAAGAATTTCCATTAGAGATAAAAAATAGCTTCATGTTTGATGCCTTTATCTTTAAAAAAAATGAAATTCTGTAAGATATTCTTGAGGTTATCTACTGAAAATTCTTTTCGTTATTGACAAAGCACAATATTTCCCACACATCGAACAATCTTTTTCGTGATTTTGAGGATTTTCGATTAATTTTTCAGGATCAATACCTAATTCAAATTGTTTGTTCCAATCTTTTGAAAATCTATTTTTAGCAAGTTTGAGATCATTATCAAAAAGGTGATTTAATCCAAATTTTAAAGAATCACCTACATGGGCAGCAATTTTACAAGCTATTAATCCTTGTTTTATATCTTCAATATTTGGGAGTCTAAGATGTTCAGCAGGAGTAATAGCACATAAATAATCTGCTCCAAAACCCGATGCAAATGCACCTCCTATTGAAGCGGCAATGTGATCATATCCAACAGCAATATCTGTAGGAAGTGGTCCTGATACAAATAAAGGACGGTTACTTGTTATTTTTTTATGGATTTTAATCCAATCAATTAAATCTCTAGCATTAACATGCCCTCCCAAACCTTCCAATATGACCTGAATGCCTTGATCATTGGCCTTTTTTGCCAGCTTTGAATTCAACATTATTTCAGCAAATTGGAATCCATCCATTCTATCGTGAACACACCCGCTCCTCATTGCATTCCCCAAGTTTAGAACAACATCTTTTTCTTTTAATAAATCTAATATATAATCAAAATTTTTTAAAAATGGATTTTCCCTTGAATTATGATGCATTATAGAGGCTGTAAAACTACCTCCTTTGGACACTATTCCCATAATTCGTTTATCTTTCATTTTATATAAATTCTCGAGAGTAAAAGCAGGATGTATTACAATTGAACTTACTCCATCATCAATTTGCTTTTGAATTATCTTAATAATTAAATCTTCTGAAACATCAATTAAAGAATTAGCCTCAACAACGGATTGATAAATAGGAACTGTTGTTATGGGAACAGAAGAATTTTCTATTATTTTTTTTCTTATTTGATTTATATTTCCTCCCATTGATAAATCTGAAATGGTATCAGCTCCAAATTTTTGAGCAATTTCGACTTTTTTGAGTTCTTCTACCTCATCATGGATAGTAGAAGAAGTTCCGAGATTCACGTTTATTTTTGTTCGCAATAATGTACCAATACCTAATGGTTTGGATTTTTTTCGCTTTATTATTATCGCGCGTCCTTTTGAGATTTCATTTAACAATGCATAAGCATCTAAATTCTCATCCTTTGAAACCACCTTTATCTCATCAATCATTCTTCCATTTACAGCGTCTTCATAGATAGTCATATTTTTTCAACACGATAGGTAATAGTATAATTAGAACAATTTAGCGTACCTAATTTACTCTTTTTTTTTTTAATAAATTTGAAGAAAGAAATAGGGATGAGGAATAAAAAATTCCTAATAGTATAGAAAGAGAATGATAAGGCGATTAGGGTAGGAACTTTTATTCTAAATTCATAACTTTACATGGGTGTGCTAAAATAAAATTAGATTATGTGGATTAAAATCACTATACCGTGTTAATTTATTAATTTTTAAAAAATTAAAATTTATAATTCAAGAATTTTTAAAACAAAATTACTATAGTACAATTATTATAAATGTAAGTGGACAAAATGAAATGTGAAATCTGCAGAAAAGAAGTATCAGGTATTAATGCCATACAAAAATTTGATGTTGATGAATACACAACCGTACATGTTTTTTGTTCTGAAGAATGTCAGAAGAAGTGGAAATCTAAGAAAAAAAAATGAATTCATGCAAAAACATTTATAAAATTTCTTAAAAATAACTTTTATTCTTTTAGAATTACATGTTCTAAAGAATGAACGACCATTCAATTATTAAAGTATATTCTTAGTATCTATAAGAAAATATTTCTCATTTATTAAATAGGGAATAATTATAAATATAATACAATAATATCATTTATTGGTATATCTAATATATAATTTAATTTACACCAAAAGAGGGTAGTTCTATTAATGGAAGAAATCGAAATCAAAAAAGAAGTTTTTAAAAAACGAAAAGAAAAATATATGGAAGAGGCAAGTTTACAGTATGAAAAAGTGTACTTGGAACTTAAATTAAAAATCATGGAAAAAAATAAAGAAAAGTTAAGACCACTAATAAAAAAGCATAATAACAAAGTAATTGATTATTTTGAAAAACGACTCTCAGAAGAAGTTAATAAAGCAGAAAGACAAGGTAAAAATTTTAAGACACCTGAATATGTTAAATTAGTAAAAGATTTTTGGGATAGATTATACATTTTTGAATAATAATATAAATCTCAAATTATGTATACTTAGTTAAAGTTCAATAAGAAAAATAATAAGGTTATTTTTTACATTGGAGGAGTCGTTAAAATCTGCGATACTCTCTCCCAACACGTTTTTATATCCCAATCTTTTTTGGATTTGATTTGGGCGGAAATATTTTTCAAAACATCTCTTATTTGAAGGCTTTCAAAGACATTTATCTTAGGTGCTATTACACCAAGCATGTATTGTTTCTCTCCTCCTCTCGTTTTAGCATCTGGATATGAATCAAAAAATATATAACCCCAACGTTTAATATTCTCGATATTCAATAATATTCCTTCGGCTTTCGTTATGTTTTCATGGCCATAGATGGATACAGTTGATTGAAATAATTGTGTTCCTACAGCTTCTAATTTGATATTTAATTTTGATTCTTTTGGATAATATGATTTTAACTCTGGACCTATATAATCATGCCAAGCAATCCAAAGAACGATAATTAGTTCTTTTTCAGCTTCTGAAATTGAAGGTGTAATATCAATATTCATTAACTCGATTAATTCTTCTACTTTCTTGTTAACTAAGCGGATTTTTTGGCTTCGAGCTATTTTTCCTCCTACAACCGCATAAAGATCTTCCCTCTTAATAGGTTTTGTTATGTAATCATCCACACCTAATAATTTACCTAGTCGAACATCTTCAGGAGTAGATAGTGCACTAAGAAAAACAAAGGGAATTTGATTTAGATTAGGATTTTCTGAGACTGTTTTAAAAAATTCATATCCATCCATTCCTGGCATTAAAATATCGCTAATGATAAGATCTGGAATTTTATCTGAAATTTCTGAGAGAACATTCAATGCATCTATCCCATTTTTTGCAGTAATTACGTGATAATCTGCAATTTCTAGTGTTTTTTGAGTTAACATGAGTATATCTGGATCGTCCTCGACTAGTAAAATTAATGGTTTCACTTTTACATCTGCTGTATTATTTAATGTCATTTTATCGAAAATATTGGATTATTATATTTTAGTATTTATAATTTTTTAATTTTTTTTTGATTAATTGGAAGTTTTATTATGAACGTCGAACCTTTATTTCGACCATCTGATTTAACATTAATCTCACCATCATAGAGATCAACAATTTTTTTAGTGATGTAGAGCCCTAGTCCCGAACCTTGAATATTTAGATATTCAGTTCCTGGTCCTTGTCTCTCAAGTTTGCTAAATCGGGTGAATTTAATGAGTCTATTTAATTCATTTTCGGTTAAACCCACACCCGTATCCTTTACGCTAATTTCCGCCCAATCTTCATTCTTTTTAAGTGAAATATCAATTTTACCTCTTGGTGGTGTATTTTTAATAGCATTTGATAATAAATTCATAAAGACTTGTTCAATTCTTAATTTATCGACTTCTAATGACAAATCTGCTTGAAGATTTAGATTCAGTGCAATTTCTCTTCTTTTTAATAAATATTTCATCTCATTTGAACAATCTTGAATAACCGTGCTTAGATTACATTCCTTATTTTCTAAATTAAGTGAATCTAGCTCCAACCTAGAGATATCAAAAAATCTTTCTACTAAGCTAGCTAATCTCCTACTTCCTCTATCTATCATCTTGACTAGATCTAAAGCATCTTCGTCTGCTTTTGATATATATACTTCTAAAAGAAGCTCAGAAGCTCCTGAAATGGTCATCAATGGTGTTTTCAATTCATGTGATACACTTGAAACCAGGTCTTTTCTTATTTTTTCAAGTTCTTTTAATTTCTCTATTTCTTCCCTAATTAAATCTTCTGCTCTCTTTTGTTCTGAGATATTGTAAAACATGACTTGCATCATGATTTCACTATCTACAGTAACCAAGGATGATTGCATGTTAGTCCAAATTAAATTACCATCTTTTTTTTTAAATTGTGCCTCTAATATCAGTAATTCACTGCTTTCTGGATTGTTTTTAAAATAATCAAAAAGAAAATGTAAATTCTCTTTAAGAGTAATTGAAAATTCTGAAAATATTTTACCAATTAATTCGTCTTTTGGATATCCAAGCACTCTAGTTGTAGTATAGTTACAATCTTTAATGATACCATTTGAATCAAGTAAAACTATCGAAAAAGGTAAGCTTTCAATTAAATTGTGGTATTTTTCTTCAGTTTTCATTAATATTTTACCATTTAATTTTAATCCTCCAATAAATGCCTCATTTTTTTCTTTTTCAATTGGTTCCTTTTTAGAAATTTCTCTAAGCATTAAAATTGTCTTTAAACCATCTTTTGTACTTGTTAAGACCTTGCTCTTTACTTCAAATAAATTCCACTGTCCATTTTTATGTTTTACATGCAATTCAACTATTTTTGAATCAAATAATCTCTTTTCGGTATTTTTATCAAAAATTAACTTTTTATCATCAGGATGTATAATACTAGTTATTTTTTTCCCAATAATATCTTTTTTTGAATAACCTAAGCTTTTAAGATAGATATCTTCATTAATATAATCAATTTCAAATTTGTCATTGAGAACGACGACATAATCATTTGAATTTTGCATTATAAATGAGATAATATCATATGTTTCTTTGTTAATATCTTCTTTCATAAATTTGAACTTAGATGCTATATATTCTTACATTTATCCTAATTATGTACATAAGACTAATAACTTGTCCAATATTTAATTGTTAGTTTTTATATAATGGTAATAATCTAGTTTTGTATAACACATACATATATAAGGATGGTTTTAAATTAATTTCCATAATTACAAAAACTTTTGAATGGGAATTTTATGTTGGATAAAATATTCTTTTATTTCAGTGAAGCTAGCGCTATTCGATTTATTTGTAGAAAAGTGAAAAAAATTGATATATAGCGTGATATTGTATAAATCGTTTCTTAGATTTTCAAAAAGATTTAATAGTTAAATTCCCTAAAACAGAATTCATTAATTATAATTAAAGTGAGAGGAAAGTATTTTTATGTTGTCCAACCAAGAAACACAGATGATTATTAACAATCTTAATAAAGTTTTCATACCTCATAAGTCTGTCCTTGAAATGGAGGCTTTAATTTGCACTTGTTTAATTGATTTTGGCTATGACCATATTAGAGAGGTTCCTAGTATTCGGCCAAATGCAGAACAATTATATGATATTTTGAAGATTAAAGGAATTCCACCATTAATGGAAATTGTCGAAAGATTTATCAATATAACTGTTGAAAAATTGAAACCTATTGCAATGTATTCGAGAAATCATCATAATATCAATAGGATGGGGAACGTAATTGCATATAGTAAAACGAGAATACCTCTGTTTTTAGCATTATATAGATTAAAATTCAAATTTTTATTATTAAAAAATTATCTGGATAGGTTCAAGCAAAATAATTATAATATAATATCCCAAGATTCGAAAATAAAATTTAGAACAGCAATATATGAGGATTATTACTTGAAAAATAAGATGGCTCTTGATTTAATGATTCCTGAAAGACACGAATCAAATGAGGTGAGAAAAAGATTGAATTTATCTGGAAAAATTCAGAGAGAAGACATAATTGATATGGCAACGATAGAAGATTTTACTTCAGGTGATAAAGAATCAAATTATTTAATGAGAAGCATTAAAGCATCATTTTTCGTGACTAAATTTCTATTTTCAAAAATTGATGTTTTAAAACCTTTCAGGACAGGAGATATACAAGTGGATGTAGAGGAAACCATATCTAGCAATATAATCATACCTAACATGATCCAGGCGGTATCAAACTTTCATTCAGAGAATAATTTGAACCTATTAAAAGATAGCTTCCTAGCATTCGAATTTTTAATAAAAAATGTGCTTGAAGGAATAAATAATGCATTAGGTATTGCTTCTGGAGGTCAAATACAACTTGATTTAGAATCAAACATTAAAGATTTTAATGTTAATTAGCGATAAATTAACTCCTCCTTTCTGATATCACTTTGTAATTGTTCAAATTCCTTATCGGATAAAAATCCCTTATGCATTAGAATATCATAAATTTTTTCAATTAATCTTGATGAAATTTTGGTATTTTCATCATATTCTTCTATTTTTTCAACTTTCCGGGATAATTCAAGTATATCTTTGGTTTTTTCTGCTAATTGATATTTTAGTTTATCGATTAATTTATCTTTATCTTGAATTGATACTTCTAAACCTTCCTTAACGAAAGAAACCTCTTTCTCTTTCCGGTCTAATTTGATTTCAAGAATTTTTATTTGATCATCTTTATCATTTATGATACTCGCCAGGTGTTCTATTTCTTTATCTCTCTCTGATATTAGCATTTCAAGATCATCATTTTTCTCTGAAGTCAAATTTTCTAATTCCATTTCTAGATCCTTTTTTTCTTTTTGCACCTTGATCAAGCTTTTCTCTAACTGAGTATTAATATTTTTTAGGACATCTCTTTCTTGCTTGAGGAATTCTTCATTTTTATGGATTTCATCTTTTTTAAGCGTAAATAATTCAGAAACACTTGATAAGTGTTCTTGTGTATTGTTTAATTTGTTTTGAATTTGGAGAATATCTTCCATTTTCTTACTTAATTCAACCTTGTATCGCTCAAGTTGTAGATCTAAATTATTCATTTTTGCTTCCATATCTAAAAGCATTTGGCCTTTAATTTTTTGAAATGATTCAGGTTTTTCACGAGCTTTTTTCCAGTCTATGACCACAGATTTCACCCCATTTAATCATTAATATTGTTTCATCCAACCTTTTATTAAAATTCTTTATCGAATTTTTTAAGGTATTGGACGTTTCTGTATAAAATAAGTATGCTTTCTATAAAAACGTTTCTTTAGTTGGATTATTGATTTATCCAATTATAAAGCTTTCCAAGGATAACTCCTTTATTTATATTACTTTTTAATTCTTTTATTGAACCAATATTCATCAACCACATGCATGACTGCAATTCATTTTTTAATGTTTGAATTTCTCTGATAGTATTGGATATTGTTTCTTCCTCAAAATCTTTCCAAGCAGTGACTAAAAATTTATAGGCAAAACCGCCAATATCTGCACCTAAAACAATACTTTTGGCAATATCAACGCCCGTTTTTAAGCCTCCGGTTGCTATTATTGGTTTTTGAGATACTTTCCGGACATTTATAATACTAATGGGAGTTGGATTTCCCCACTCTCTAAAAATTTTAGCAGGATTTCGTGAATATTTTTTCTTTATCACTTGATTTCTTTTTTCTTCTATAGCCGCAAAACTCGTACCACCCGCTCCACCAACATCAAAACCATCGAATCCCAATTCTTCAAGTTTTCTTGTTGATTCTTCATTAAAACCTGATCCTACTTCCTTTCCGATTATTGGGATGTCTGTAGAATTCCTTAATTTTTTAAAATTTTGTTGGAATAATTTATAGGAAATGTCGCCACCATCTTGGACTAATTCGTGCAAGGAATTCAAATGTATCGCCATTATATCAGCTTTGATCATATCAACGCACCCATTAAAATAATCCAAAGAAAAATCGGGCTTGCTTACCTGACCAATGCCAATATTTCCAATGATCGGGATATCTGGTGCCACTTCTCTCACAATTTCAAAAGATTCCCTCATATCCGTATTTTCAATTCCTGCTCTTTGGCTTCCAACACTCATTATGATATTTTCCTCTTGTGCAGCTCTAGCTAAAATCTCATTGATCTTTTCTGAAACTGGATGACCCCCTGTTATTGCTGAAATGCATATTGGTGCAGAAATTTTCTTTGAAAAAAATTGAGTTGAGAGATCAACTTCTTTGAAGTCCATCTCTGGTAAAGGATTATGAATGAGTTTAATATATTTGAAATAGTTTTTTGAATGCTGGACATCATGTTCTATGGGAATTTTTAGATGTTCTATTTTTCTATCTCTTATTTCTTTTGACGATTTTGGATTTGGCATATTTTATGCTATGATAGGTTTTTTCTGTGATATAAAGTCAA
>JBHLME010000092.1:0-10126 GCA_048938445.1 Promethearchaeota archaeon
AAAATATAGCCCCGGGCGGGATTTGAACCCGCGACCTTTGCCTTACCAAGGCAATGCTATACCGGCTAAGCCACCGAGGCCTACATGAAAATATTTCCAATAAACTTAATAATTATTTTTGAATTAAAAATTTTTGTACTTGATAATTTTGGAGTAGTATTATAGAGTTCAAATAAATTATTGAACCTATAGCACGAAATGTTTAAATATTATGAGGTTGATAAATATATAGCTTAAAAGACCAAATATGATAAAAATGAATAATAAAAAATATTATATTTTATTGATTTTAGGCATTCTTGTAACCCCTTTTTACATGAATTTTAATAACAGTAAATATAATGAGATTCAACCTTCAAAATTGACTAAATTATCGAATTCTTCTTCAGTACAATGGAATACCACGTGGGGTGGAGCCGAAAATGATTGGGCAAGCGGATTAGTCTTAGATTCGTTGGGGAATGCCTATGTTGCGGGAAGTACGGCGAGTTTTGGTGGAACAGGATTTAACATGTCATTGGTAAAATTTAATATTACTGGTGGCGTTGAGTGGTATAAAATATGGGGTGGGAAACGTGTTGTTTTTGGTCGAGCAATGGCCTCAGATATGCTTGGTAATATTTACGTTAGTGGAGAAATTAGTGGTTATGGTGCTGGTAGTTATGATATTTGCTTAGTGAAGTTCAATTCTACAGGTGATGTTGAATGGAATAGTACATGGGGAGGTATTAATGAAGATTTTGGAAGTGCGATTACTTTAGATTCATCAGGAAATATTTACGTTGCTGGAGCGACACTAAATTTTGGAGCAGTAAGTTCTGATATGTGTGTGGTTAAATTCAACTCCACAGGTGGTGTTGAGTGGAATAATACCTGGGGTGGAAATGATTGGGATACTGGTAATGCAATCACCGTGGATTCTTTGGGAAATTCTTATGTTACAGGATACACAACTAATATCTTAACAGGAGATAAAGACATGAGTTTGGTTAAATTTAATTCTACAGGCGGCGTTGAGTGGAACTACACGTGGGGGGGAAGTAATAATGATGGAGGATTTGGTATCATTTTAGATGTATCTGGCAACATTTACATTTCTGGTAGTACGGAGGATAATATTGTGGGAGACGCTGATATATGCTTGGTAAAGTTCAATTCTACAGGCGGCGTTGAGTGGAATAGTACTTGGGGAGGAGTTAACAATGATTTTGGAAGTGGGATTATACAAGATCCTTTAGGAAATTTTTATGTTACTGGAACAACAGATAATTTTGGAGCGGTAAATACTGATATGTGTGTGATCAAGTTCAATCCTATAGGTGTTGTTGAATGGAATTGTACATGGGGTGGAAATGCCTATGATGTGGGATATGCAATTAACTTAGATTCATTAGGAGATGTTTATGTTGCGGGAAATACAGAAAGTTTTGGTGTAGTTAATACTGATATTTTTTTGGTGAAGTTCAAGTTATCCTCAGGAGGAGAAGTAATCCCTGATATCCCAAATCCAGATCCTATAATTAATGGAGGAGAAAAAATACCTGGATATGATTTCTTTATGCTTCTAGGTATAACCTTTGTGATTTCCACATTGATTTTATGGAGACAGTGGAGATTAGGAAAAAAATCTCTCATTAATTAATCGATAACATGTTTTAAATTGATTCTTCAGAGATTAAAATATAAAAAAATTATTTTTTTCTTTTCTTAATGCTTAATAATATAAAATTAAATTATTAAGCAAAAATATTGATTTCTCATGTACTCTATATGATATTTTTAAAAGAAAAAATACTATAATAAAAAAGAATAATTATTAAAATTAAAAATGCCATTTACCCCTTTTCATTATCCTGTCGCATGGGGGCTTTCGAAAATAGATAAAAGACTTAGTTTACCAGGTTTAATTGTAGGGTCTTTCATTCCTGATATTGAAGTGCCTATTCTAATATTTTTTTTTAATGGAATTCTTCCAGATCATTTCATAATGCATAGTTTGATTGGTGCGCTGACTATAGGAACCCTCATTTCAACAATCCTTACCATTACTCTGTATCCTATAATTGCCTCTTTAATCTTTGGCATTGATAAAGGAAAAATAAAAGAAACATATAAATTTAGTCCATTATTAGTGCTTTCATGCTTGCTAGGAAATCTATTCCATATTTTATTAGATCTCCTAATACACCCTTATAATCCCATATTTTGGCCATTTGTAGATCCTTACCAAATTGTTGGTATATTAGTCCTTGTTTTTTCGTTAGGGGGTGATTTAACCTTTGGATTCTTGCTTGCCAGGTTTCTAGTATATATTATAATGAGTGTATTAGGAATCGCAATTTTAATAAAAAGTAGAAAAAATTTTTGGGAGTTGCTTTTAGTAGGAAAAATTGATTTTGAAAGTTAAAATTCTATTAAAAAATTAAATTTATTATAAAAAGAAAGAGAAATCCCATGGTGAATAAACTTGCTATTCCTATGATAGCAATTATAATTTCATACCATAATTTAACATTCATTTTCCCTTGCCCTCCAATATAATAAAAGTAATTCAACATGTAATAAAAAAATTTCATTTTCGAGTTTTCTTTTTAACATTAAGGTAGGCATATGGCTATTTATTCTTGAATCATAAATATTATTAATTATACCCTAGAAAGTAATCTATTTAGAGTAAAAAAGAAACAATAATATTTTTTATTTTTAACGTATACCTTTTGGTAATTATATAAATATTTCAATTATTTACCACATGAATTTAAATACCAAAGGATGTATTTTAATTCTTGCCAATAGAAGACTAGTATCTATAATCTTATATATAGATAAAATAATAATTTAATTTATATAAAAAAACAATTTATTGAGGATTATTTTCATGCGGCTAAGGACAATTTTAATGATTATTTTAGTATTAATAAGTGTAATTATTCAGCTTTTTGGAATACCCTTTATAGGTTTTTTTCAATCAAGTCATGATCTGGAATTTAATTATATTTATAATTGGAATTTAGTTGGAACTGGGGGTTATTACGATGGTTATTCTGAGACCTTTAAAGCAGAAGGAAACTACAAGATAGATTTTAATGGGAATATAGGTAATGTTTCTGGTACTGTATCATGGACTTGGACTGAAAATGATTATGGCAACGTAATATCTTCAATTGATAATTATATCTTCTCATATTCATTACTCAATGGATCCTACATTTGGGGTACAGATCAAGATGAGATTGACACATCGGGATTAAATGTCTGGTTTCACATTCCACAAGGATTATCCGCACAAAACAGAGGAATTTTAGATGCGAATTATACTCTTAGTGGACCTTCAACCTTTTGGGCTGGGAAACTAGTACCATTTTTGAGTGTAAAATTGTATTCAATAGGAACTTTTGAGAGAGATGATGAATATGGACAGTTTACTGCTAATTATATTTCTGAATATCATTTTACTCCATGTGGTTACTTATTAGGAGAACTCTGGACAGAAACAGATCGTGGATTTGACAAGGATACTGGAAGGTGGTCAGAATTTAACATAAATTCTTATGTGTGCGTAACATCGGCTAATTACATTCGACCATTTGATTTTTTGATATATTTTCTTACTTATTGGTCATGGATATTCATTATTGGTGTTCTATTATTCATAGTATATGAAAAATATAGATGGAGAACTCGCTATGTTTCTGGAGAACTTAAAGCATCAAAGGATATTGTTATTGAGAGAAATCTGCCAAAAAATGCACAATTATCTATTTCATCAAAATATGTGGAATGTATACCTGCTTACTTAACTAATGCGAATTTACAAGATAAACTAATTATTTCAGCCTATTCTCAAGACAAAATCTTTGGAATTGGTTTTATAGAACAAAAGCGAAGAGTAGGAACTTTTTTTGGAACATATATAAATGAAATGGTCAAGTTTAGTAAAGTGAAATATGCTTTTTGTGAATATGAGAACGTTGGTAAATTAAAAATAATTGAAGAATATAACATTTTTCAGATTAATGATATACAAAATCAAGAATATAACTATGATGCCACCCTCATTAGATCCGGGACAGATTTTTATTTACCAGCAATAATGAAATTAATTGCTAATGAAGATTATGGTCGTAAACGTATAAAAAGGACAAAATGGGTCAAAGAAGCAGCAAAAAATGATATTATCGTAGTAGCAACTGCAAAAAGAGATGACGAGTGGATTAAAGATATATTATATGAGGTACATTCAAGAAATTACCCAAAACCAGAAGGACATCTTGATGAAATTCTTCTTGGCGTAGGATTTGCCACACCTGGAGATATAACCGGATGGCTTTATGGGTTATACGTTCATCCTGCATTTAGAAATTTTGGAATTGGGAGAAATTTAATGATGGCACGGTTATCAATGTTAAAGGAAATTGGAGTTAATAACGTTATAACAGAAATTGCTGATTGGAATGGTCCTGCAAAAAGTATATACAAGCATATCAACGCAGAAATCATTGGAAAAATGAAACTTTTTGGAAGAAAAATGCCTAAAGTAAAGGTGAGAAGATATTGACTTCCGTTTCTTTAAATAAAAAGGATATATATACAGAGTATTTAATGAATTCGAGAAATATAGAATTATATGAATGTTTTTCCCAAGATATTCAAATTAATCCTCAATTTAAATCACTTAAACAATGGATAAAAGTATATTTAGGACCCGCAACAGCAGATCTACATGGTATTCATAATAATAAAGTAAATGCGATTAGAGACGAAAATCGAAATGCCATTATTCCAGATCGACAATATATCATAAATAATAGAAATTTTTACCTATCTGTTAAAGGATGTGGTGCTTATGAAGACATGTTTAACGGCGGAGAATTAAATCCAGATAAAATTAAAAAAGCTTGTAGAGATCCTTTATTGATTCAAAAAATTAACAATTTATCTACTGGATTGGGCTTTATCATGGCAGAATCATGGTTAGGAGAAAGTCCGTATGGTGCTCAAGGATTCATGAATGGTTTTGATGAATTGAAGTTTTCAATGGTTGCTGAAAAAAATTCTATAAATGGTGCTTATATTTGTCCAGTTATTGGAATAGTAAAACTCCCAAAAAAAATAGAAGAGGTCGCTAGAAAATTTTTTTATTTTAGAACATATCAAGAACATTTTTATCAAGTCATTCGACTTGTTCCTTCAAGAGCAAGATTATATTTTGAATCATCTCATACTATAGCTGATCCAATTAATTTATTTTCAATTTTTGGAATTAAAACTCCAGAAGAGGTAGAACTCTTTGAACTCAATTTTATAAAAAGCGGAATAGCTTTATTATCCCTATTTTCGCGATCC
The DNA here is from genome assembly GCA_048938445.1 of Promethearchaeota archaeon. GTDB lineage: Archaea > Asgardarchaeota > Lokiarchaeia > Sigyniarchaeales > SOKP01 > FT1-020. The sequence continues at coordinate 5,347 of JBHLME010000092.1, forward strand.
GCTAAAATTATAGGTAATAAAATATCGGGAATTGTATATCAAGATGTATGGATGGATAAGGATTGTATTGTGGCTCCGGATGGAATTATTCACTTTGCTGATTTAGAAGGTTTAATTTGGAAAAAAACTACCTATGATAACTTTCCAAAAATCCAGAAGATCGAGTGGGAAAAATTAGTTTTTGAGTTTTTATTTGCTCTAGTTAAAATTGATGATTACAGGCATTATTTATTAGAAGATAAAATAGAATGGGAAAAACAACGTAAGGAACTCGCACTTTATGTTCAGCTTTCATTAGATAAAGATCTATATGCATATCCAAAAGAAAAAAATGGGGATTTAAAAATTATAATTGAAGGACCCGAACTTCCTTCTGTTGAAGTCATGTTCTTAGAAAAGGTGTGAAATTAAATGAAATGTGAAAGAGCGCTAAAAATCTTATTAAATGTGAAAAGTGGTTTTGATATTAAATTAAATCAGGAAGAAATTGAAGAATTAATTCAACTCGGATTTGTTTCTTTATTTGAATTGCCTGTTGGTAATATTGATTTAGATGAGGAATTGAGTAATCTTAAAAATAAGTATGTTCAAACGTCTGCTGAATTGAGAAAGCTTAGTAAAGAGATCATAGGAATTAAAGGGGATTATAACCAACTCTTTAAATACAAGAAATTATTTGGGTTGCTTTCACTAAGAAAAATAATAAAATTAAAATTCCATTTAAAAGAATTAAAAGGAAAATCATTAGAAAAAGAAGATCAATTATATTTCTTTAAAAATCGCATATTAAACTTAAATGCAGAAAAAAAAGCTTTTAAAAATGCCATAAAGGTAAATGGAAAGCGAATTTCTCTTACTCCCTTGGGGGATACCTATATTGATGAAATTAAGGCAAGGAAGCGATTTTTTTCAAAAGATTTGATTGAAATAGTAAATCTTATCGAAAAACTTGATGATCAATATTCAAGACTTTTAAATCAATTGGAAAATTTAATGAAAAGGAATTATTTTACACCAATATGGGGTTTATTTTTCATGAATATGGGAATGGTGAAACTGGGGAGTATCATGAATAGTATTACAAATAAATATTATTGGCCTAAAGCTCAAAAAAAAATGATGAAATTATCCATCAGTCAGTTAATAGATCCAACTACAATTAATACAAGGTCTGCTACCATAACTTTAAATGAATATTCAAGCCACAATCCTTCAGAAAAATTAAATAGAATGTTTTATAAGAATAATCTTAATACTTATCTTAAACCTTTCAATGAAATAATCGAATTCATGGGGAATTTATTTGTAGCTTCATTTCTTGATTTCGATCCAGCAGAAAATGAAACTAATAAATTTCTTGAACAACTAGATAATCATTTAAAAAATCAAATAATTAAAACTAAGAATAAAAAATATACAACAGCATCGCTATTAATCTTAGCTTTATCTCCAAATCCCGAGAAATATCAATATTTTAATACTTTATTTACTGAAGCTCCAAATGGAAAAGAAATTTTTTCAACAATCGCCACGTTATTTCCATGGGATGTAGAGGAAACTTGGATGGTTTTATTACGAGCGGAATCTGTCATATTAAGAGCTCAAAGTGCAAAATTTATTCCTGAACTACTCGTATATGCATTATTATTAACTATGAACCCAAGTATCCTTAATATAGAAGAGAATCTTGAAATGGAGGACTTAAAAAGATGGAGGTATTTAATCATACCCACAATCCATTTATTGAATTATGGTTTAATGGAAGAAGGTCTTGAAACTTATGTTAAAAGCAGACCATTAGCTTATATCATTTCTCCAAGATATCGAGTATATTCTTCACTACATTATCACAGAATTGGGTGAATTATTCTATAGAATAATATATTATCTGATGTAGAACATTATTTTAAATCAATTAGATCAAGAATATAATGTTTATGATAAATAGAAAAAGAAAACCCATGGTAAACAATCCTGCCATTCCAATTATAGCCATTATGATTTCATACAATTGTTTAGCGTTCATTTTCCCTTGCCCTCTAATTTTATAAAATCAACAAAGTTATGGATTAAAAAAAATCATTTTTGAGATTTCTTTTTTATTAACATGGGAACACGGATATTTATTTTTGGTATATAAATTTTAGGCATTTTTATTTTTGGTATTTCAATCTGAAAAAGATGAGCTGGAGCATAAATAGATTGATCAGGTAACCCCTTATAATTAAAATCTTCAGAAATGACAAGTTCTTTAGGTTCTTGTGTTAAATTATTATTTTTCAGTTCTATCGGTTGATCTTCATGTTGGTTTTTTATAGTATTTTCTATTTTAGATTCTATAAGATCATTAAATTCGATACTTTTTTTCTGTTCAATTAATCGAGGATATTGCTTATTGAAATCCTCTATGAAATCAAATCTTTCAATTATTCTACTTTCAAAAACATATCCGGTATTAACATCATATAACATCCCCGCAATTTGAATTTTTGAAGAAATTTTTCTATTATTTCTTAATGAACGAACCTGATTCGAGATATTCACTAATTCATCTATAAATGGTTTAAAAAAATCTCGTAATTCATGAGTAGTTAAATTCATTTCTAATTTTGTTTTAAGCTCAAGTAACTTTATTTTAGTCATTCCGCAGTCCAAGTGTCCTAATACAATGAGATTTTTAACATTAAATTCACTAATTGCAATAAAAATAGATCTTAACATATCTCGCGCTATTACATTTCCAGCATTTCTTAAAATGAAGACATCACCGGGTTCTAATTGAAATATTCTGTGAACATCAATTCGTGGATCCATGCATGTTAGAATTAGTAGTGGATATTTAAGGATTATTTTTTCATTTTTAAGAGTTTCCAATCCATGCTGTAATTTCCGTTGAAATTTCTTATTTCCCTCCAATAATATCTTTTCAATTTCTTCTATCTGCATTTTCCTTGCTATTTTCCATTTTTATAAGAGTTTATTATCTAATATTTATAAAAAAATAATGTTAAAAAAAAATAGATCTTATCATTTTACTTTATTAATTAGTTCCTTCAATTTTTTAGGATTTCCATTTCCGAAGAAGTTTTTTATCTGATCAGAATATTCAGGTAATAATTGTAGGAATGGCAATATTGCTTTTGATAGTGAATTAAATGCATTTTCACCATCTCCCATAATGAACATCTTTTCTGGCTTCATATTTTTGAATATTTCTGGTAAGATATTAGTTAATTGAACCGCTAAAAATCTTTCATCAGCAGCACTCATGGATTCAACTTGGTTTAAAAAACCTTCAGCTTGAGCTACCATTTGTTGCCTAATACTTTCCGCTTCTCCTTCAGCTTGAGCTACTAAAGTCTTTTTGATCTTTTGAGCTTCAGCTTCAGCTTCAATAACTTTCTTTTGTCGCTCACCATCAGCCTCAATTTTCTTACGTTCACGTTCTAAATCAGCAACAGCAATTTCTTTTTGTACTCTTTGAGTCTCGATTTGCCTGAAAACGTTCTGTTCTTCAATTCCAACTTCATTCTGTACTTCTAATTCTCGTAACCGTGATTCTCTCTCCGCAGTAGCCATCGAAATTCGCGCCTTTCTGGCTTCCTCCGCTTTTTTAGTAGCTTCCATGTTTTCTTTTAATTTAGGCTCTAAAATGATTACTTCTCTGATTTCAATTGATTCTATAACTATACCCCAATCAGATGTTAATTCATGTAATTCCTTGCTAATACCCTTGATAATATCCCTGCGTTCTCGAATGATTTTTTCGAGCTCCATGTTAGCACAGGTGGTCCTAATAATTGCTTCTGCAGCATTTTTTAATATTTTTTCTACATAATTGTCATTATTTGTACTCCAAGATACAGCACTAAATGCTTTCTCAGGATCAATTACTTTCCAGATTAACATGCCTGTAATGGAGATATTCTGATATTCTTTAGAAACCACTTGTTCATGAGCTTCGAGTATTGTCTGGATACTGGTTGTCGGTATCACGAGATATTCATCTATTAAGGGTAATAACCAGAGGCTACCTCCAAGACCCGCATGTTTAACCTTTCCATTACGCAAATGTATTACAAATTGGTTTGTTTTGAACTTTCTATATCGCGTAGCCATAAAAATGATAAATAGTAATACTACAATGACTATCGCTACTACGGCACTAACTATTAATATCTGGATATCTGGAACCATTTGGAACATTTTTTTCTCTTTCCTCTTTTTTTTTAAATTTTTTATCTTCTAATTAATTTTTTATTATTATCTACTAATAGATAACCTTGACGGACATCACAAATGTAAACTCTCGTTCCTTCATCAAATTTCGATTCTGGATTTAAAGGTTTTACATGTAATTTTTCAAATTTTAATGGAGTATCAGAACTCACTTTTATTACGCCTCCTCTTTCATCTACATCTAAAATCACTTCTGCTTCCTTCCCTATAAGATTTTTTGTTGAGGATATTTGATAAAATCTTGATTTCGCCATTTTTCGCCATCCTATAGAGATCAACTTTGTAATTAAGAAAGTTATTCCGGGTGTAATAGGGAATGCTAAAAATCTTATGGATTCAAAAGTGATGTAACTTGAAATCATTCCTGTTATACCGAAAACTAAGAGAGAAGTAGAAAATAATAACATAAAGGGAGCAGGAGTTGAATAATCTAAGACATTTGAATCTCCCATTTGACTTTGGCTGTCTATGTGATCGATATGTCCAAAATCTTTATCTAGGTGATCGACATGTCCAAAATCTTTATCTAGGTGATCGACAT
>JBHLME010000092.1:10226-18171 GCA_048938445.1 Promethearchaeota archaeon
GTCTATGTGATCGATATGTCCAAAATCTTTATCTAGGTGATCGACATGTCCAAAATCTTTATCTAGGTGATCGACATATCCAAAATCTTTATCTAGGTGATCGACATGTCCAAAATCTTTATCTAGGTGATCGACATGTCCAAAGTCTTTATCTAGGTGATCGACATATCCAAAGTCTTTATCTAGGTGATCGACATGTCCAAAGTCTTTATCTATATGATCTGTAGTTGAATCATGTGTCGACATTTCAGCAAGAATTATCGAAATTATTGACATTATAATTCCACCAATAAACAATCCTAGACAAATACTAAAAAAAATATCATATACATTCATTTTCTTTCGCTATTTTTAATATTATTATTATTATTACATTAATTTAGTCCCACATTGAGGACAATAATTGGAATCCTTAGATATAAATTCTCCGCAATATCTACAATAAATATTTAATTTTTTTCCTGGATTTGATAACTCTACTTCTCGTTTATAAGGTAATTGAGCTTTTACTGGTGGGTTTATTTGTTTATTTTTGTATGAAGCAGTCAAATATTGTCGACGCCTTTTAGCACTTAATATAGCTATTATTGAAATGAATACTATGAAAAAAATCGGAAAATAACCGACAATTGAAAATTGACCCGAATAAAAATGTATTCCATCGAAAAAGAATATCCCAAAAAATACTCCACCCACTACTAGTAATATACAGGATAGAATACCTATTGACATTGATTGAGATGTGATATTATCATTTTCCATTTTCTCTATTTTTATTATTCTTTTTCTTTATATATTATTATATTCCATTATATTGCTTTAATAATAAATATTTAATAATCTATATAAATGTTTTGATTAAACCAAAAAATAAAAATTTCAACTAACTTGAATGATTTAAATACAATATATTTATATATATATTTTCATGTATATATCATAGATATAAAAAAGCAAAGAGTTGAAACTTAATAAATAAATATATCTAATGTATATTTCTTTGTATATATCTATAATATTATTTAATTTTATATAAATAAAATACACTGTAAAATGAGTCACATGGCTAAAAATGGAGAAGAGGATTCAACTTCGAAGGATAAAAGCATCTATGTAAAAGTTTCTGATGAAACAAGGAATACTATTGACAAGCATAAAGAAAGCGATAAATTGACAATTTCTCAAATAATTGCTGATGCGATTAGGCTCTATGATGAATATAAATCCTTACCTGCAGACATTAAGGCTTTAATCGCAAATTCTAAAGATGAATATGGGGGTAGAGCAATGAAAGTCATTGAAGAAGCATTGTATGTGTTTGCTGAAGAGAAAGATCCGAATAAATCATTAGATAAAGAACTTTGGAATAGAGCGAGAGATGAATTAAATATGGCTTTAATCGGTAAAACTACTTTTAATCAATTAATTAGCGCGGCTGCTGCACCAAAGGACGATCTGCATAAGGTTCAAAAGCGTAATGTAGGATTTGATGTTATCCTTTGGTATACCCAAAAACCAATTAAAAACCTCACTTTTGATGAAATAATTGAAGCAATTAAAACGGTATGGGAAGCTGCGAACTGGTTTTATGCCGTGGAATATACCAAGGAATCTGAAGATCAATATCATATTATGTTTCGCCATCATCAAAATAAAAATTATAGTGATTACTGGGGAAAATATTTCATCGAATTACTAACCTCAGATGAGCTTTCATTTAAATGTATTGTAGAGGCTCAGTCTTTTGAAGAAACACTTAGTTTGATTATTAAAAAAGGTTATGATAAGAATAATAAATAAAAAAAGAATAAAGTGAAAATTAATTAATATGAATTGCTTTGGAGTATTTATCTTATTCCAATTGCATCCAATCTTTTAGATTGAATCCAAACATCCTCTAATAAAGCTGCGAATAGTTTTACATGTTCTTCTAAAACTGATCCCATTCCTGCTATCTGAGTCCCAAATTCGCTCTTTGAGAGGACACATACCACTACTTCTTCAAAATCCCTATTAATTGACCAAATATTTTCTCTTGGATAAAACCTGAGATTAAAATTATCGTATTCTTTCATCATGTTAATCATTTGCATGTGATTTTGATTATTAGTATCAAAACTCGTGCAAATTCTCACATTTACATGTTTTCTTACTTGAGAAAGAGATAGAAGATCAATATTTTCAATAGTAGGACAAATAATATGCAATCTCATTTTAACTCTTGAAACACAATCATTAACCTGAGCCATCATGCCATGTTGACTTCTAACAAACCATACATCCTTAAAACTGAGCAGGGAGGTTCTTTTTGCTCTCTCCAAAAACTCTCTCATGGTTGCTTCAGACATTTCTAACTGATTAATAATATTGAGGATGAGGTCATTTTGAATGGTTTCAAATATCTCTTTTTGAAAGAGGTTCTTTAAATCTGCAATTCCTTGCATGACATCTTCATATACTTGTGAAACCCTCTTGTCCAAATCAGTGAGCGTGCCTTTTAATCCAGATTCAATATTTACGAAACTTGCATCCAAATCGGAGCCAACATCAAGAGCAGCATCGGAAATATTTGATAATTGATTTACAACCCGATCCAACATTTCTTGAGTAGTATTTACAATTCTAGTACGGAAGTATTTCATCATGTCTTGAAATTCTCTCGTAATAACGGAATCAACGGTATTTTCGGCCATTTTTCTCATGGCCGGAACTCGGAATTGGGTTTCAAATTTTTCAGATATTTCAGTCTTGATTTTTGTCATTCTAGATTCCATTTTATCAAATTCTTGGAGAATATCTGATGGAACAATATCTTTCAAACTAAGAATATATTTTTTTACTTCACGAATTTGTTTTACCTGCTCAATTTCTGCACTAAAAGAGTCAAAATGCCCTTTAAGTTGTGCTGGAAGCTCTGTTTTCATGGTTTGGATGTAGTTTCTATATTCATCAAATTTTTGGAGCTTGTCAGATTGATGCTCAAGAGATTTGAATTTATATTGGACTTTTTGAGGAGTCGCATTCTGGAGGGTTAAAATGGATTCCTTAAATTGCTTAATCTGGTTCATTAATGCCACGTATGGCGGTAAAGCTTCATAATAAGGGGTGGCTCCAGGAATTTCCCTAACCAAACCTTTCTGAAGCAAGGTATTGGCTATATCCTTTGCTCTTTCTGCCTTGACATTAGACATGAGGGCAATTTCCCCTACCATGACAGGCCCTCTTCCTGTCAAATTGAAATAAGTATCAATTTCATCTTCTTTTAATCCAATAAGTTCTAAAACTTGTGTAGTCTTTAATTCTGTCATTTTTTTAATCACGTCTTTTCTTTTGGATATTCCTTTTCAAGTAATTGTAGATGTTTTACGGCCACTTCTTTTTTTAACAAGCCTTTCATACGATCCTTTCGAATTTGTTCAATCAAGTATTCAGGATAGAACGTATCTGTCCAGAGATCAGAAAGGAGAAATACCCATTCAGTACCTTTTTTATCCTTTATTATTGCTATGATTTTATCATCTTCCATTGATTTAAGCATCGATTTTACAAATTTAAAAGATTCTCCAGGACCTTTTGGAATTTTATTCAATGGATATGGTTTATCTCTAAATAAAACAATATAATCATATTTATCTGGATTTATCATGTTATTGGCAACAATTAAATTATCTTCGAGGGTCGGTTTATAATTAACAAAATATCTTCTCACCGCATCGAGATAGTTTTTTGCTAAAATATCATTAGGTAAACCACGTTTTGCTTCAGATATAAGCTTGTTAGGTGGTACTCTTGAAAGAATAAAATCAGATTGAAGAAAGTATATGACATCCGCAAGTCCTGCAATCCAATCTTGATGAACAAGATCCGTTTTTATGAATGGATCCAAGGTGTAATCTATACCAGCAATTAATTTTCCTAATTTGTCTTCTAATAATGCTAAAAGTTCCTTTCTAGGTCGAGCACGTTCCTGTAAAAACTCTAAAATCGCTCTTCCTTTCTCACTGCTATAAATTTGTGCTAAACGTTGTTCTTTCGTTAAGTTTTTTAATCTTTCTAATTGAAATAGCGCTACTTTCAAATATTCTTTAAGTTTTTTAATCACATCATAAGATTGAGCAACATTAGTCATTGACAGTTCCGACATGTACTTCAATATTTCACCATTTATCTCCTTTAAAAAGGCTTCTCCAAACATGTCAGGATCTTCCCCAAAAGCCATCATTAAATTGATCATGATGGGTTCCTGAGATTCCATGCCCGTGAAATAACTCGCTACATTGCATTGAGATCGTTCCAATCTCACGAATACATTTCCTTCCTCTCCTGCTCCAGTGATATGTGCATAAAATACTCGCATCATGTCATCTAGATCAACCGTCATGTTATCTGGATGACTGGCAGGAACGACCAATCCTTTATCTTCTGTCCATTTCGCTATGATATATCCTAAAGGCATATTTTTTTCACTTTAATATCATTCTTGTTTATTAAATATGTTTAAATTTATTATTATCATCTTTTTAAGGGTAAACTTGCTTTTTCAACCCTCGGTTCAATTCTTAACACTTCCATTTGTACCTTCATTCGTTTCCTCATGAGATTCTCACGATTTTCTACTTGAACTGGATTTTTCACGTATTTCCCTTTCTTGATTTTTCTACGTAATGCCCTCACTTTTCTTACAATCACAGGGTACTGAAAGTAAAGAATATAAGCAATTAATCCTGATAATGCAGCTGCAATCCCAATAATTAGAGCGATTATCCAGGGAGTCCAATCGATACCTGGCTCTTGAGGTGGAATAACTCCTATTTCTTGAAATTTAATATACAGTGAAACATCATCAATATATATAGTAAATGGTCGATTTAATCCAAAATTATCTCCTATATATAATTGAAGACTTAGATTAACATAATCAGCAGCAGGAGAAATTAATGAAGTTACATCATACCCTATGCCCCCCTTAGCCAATACCCATCCCGTTGTCATAGTATCTAAGTTAATCGTTTCTGTATATTGAACATCATTTATATACATCCTTAATTCACTATTTGGAGATTCTGAAGTCACCCATGACTCAGAGATTCTATAACTAAATTTTAAGGTTGCATCTTCAATGTGAATATTATTTGACTTATTTAATTTTACATCAGAGATCTTGCTTCCATCTTGTCTCAATGAAACTGTAGTAAGCTGATTCATCTTTTTTATATAAGTAAAAGAAAAATCGAAGTCTTTTATTCGCAGAGAATCACATTGATCTGTATCAGAACCATAATTATCTTCACTTAAAATTAGGATGCCTAAACTTACTGTAAAAGTGTTATGATTAGGATCCGCGTCTAATACAGAGGTCATGTGATACAAAATGCTTTCTGTGGAAATCGTCTCTAAGAATGTGTCAGCTAAATCTGGAATCGATGGTGAATCTTGTCCTAAATCCGTGGTTTGATAATAAGCAATTTCATGTTCTTCATTTTTATAGATATCTGATACCAATACATAAAACCTAATGAAATCTTTAGTTGAATAATAAGAAGGATTATCATTACCCGCTTCTAACCCATTAGTTGCAGAATTTGTTTGAACCGATGCGTTAATAGTTGTTGAGAGTGATACAGATGTTATTGTATAATCAGACATGTCAACAGGTAAAGTGATATTATGATCCCAGTGAATGCTCACGAGTTGTTCTGGTAAATTTGGATCACTCCAGTAGTTAGAAGCCCAACAACCATATGAATCAATACCATAACCCGTAGGATCAAGTTGAATTACAGAATTATTGACAGCCGTCCAATCACCTGATTGGGGTGTTCCTGAGATATCAGAATAAGTTCTTTGATCTCCACCAATGATTAGATTACCTGTCCCGAATATCCCTCCAGTAATGGTTGCGCTAACATCAGATGTATCTCCTTGTTCGTAAGATTTCCAAAAATATGGTAATGGTAAAAAGAAATCTCTATTTGACATCCATTCTAATTCACGATTTACAACGGCTTGCTCTGCCGATGTTCGAATGTTTTTTTCTAAAAGAATGGAATTATTTATGCTTAATATTTGTAAGTAAAGAGGTAAAAATAGTAAAGATATAATAAATAATAGAAATATTATTTTAGTTTTTGATCTTTTCATGATAATCACCCAATTAACGAATTATTTACCTCCTTTAAGTGAATTATTAATTCTACTCCCTTTCATTTGAATATCAGAGCTTTTCACTACAGTTCCAGCTCGTTCAAGTTCAGGTTCGATACGCAATGTCTTCATTTGGTTTTTTAACCTATCATTTACTATATTTTGTCTAGAATTTACGGTTATTGGATTTTTAACACGCTTTCCCTTTCTGAGGTTTCTTCTTAAACTTCTAATCCTTCTAACTAATTTTGGATATTTTAGGTATGTTTGATATGCTATAAAGTATGAGCCTATTGCTGCTAATGCTATTATTAAAAGTATGACAAGCCACAATAGAGTCTCTAATATTGGGGGTATGGTTTCAATTTCAATGAAATCATAATCAATCACGAGAGAAACGTTATCAATAGAGATGGTAATGGTTCTATTGAGTCCAAATTCGTCTCGTAAGTAAACTTGAATTGATAGACTTATATTTTCAATTATGGGTATTAAAGATGTAACTTTAAAACCAATTTCTTTTTTTACACTTTGAAATGTTGTATTTAAATTACTTAGTTTAATGGTCTCTGAATGAGGGTTATTATTTATCAATGCTCTAATTTCGGCATTTGGAGAGGAATTTGTAGGCCAAGTTTGATCAATTTTATAAGAAAAAGTTAGAGTAGCATTGGTAACCAATTCAAAATAATCACTAAGATCGCTGATTTTATCACAATCTTGTTTCCATGAAACAGTTGTGAGCCGGTCAATCTTCTTTACATAAGTAAATGAAAAATCACATGATTTAATATATATATCTTCAAAATTATCATCATCATAATAAAAATTATCTTCACAACGAATTCTAATTCCTAAGGTAATTGTAAAATTATGATTATCTGTCCTTAAAACAGATGTTAAATAGTCAATCATTTTTTGTTCAGAGATAGTTGTAAGATAAGTATCACTCATGTAGTCCCATGTTGCGGTGCCAGATCCTAAATCTTCATAGGTTCTGTTCCAAGCAAGTTCGTATTGTTTATTTTTTGATAAATCAGAAATTAACAAGTAAAATCGTATATAATCTCCCGTAGAATAATTATCCGCACTAGGTGCATCACTAATGGCTTCTATACCTGCAGGTGTATCACCAGGATTAACCCAATTTGGAAATGCTTCTACAGTTGCATTTACGAGAACATTTAAAGAAGCGGAAGTAATTATATAATTTGACATATCCTCTGTAATAGATACATTTCTTTCCCAATGCACGGATGGAGATTGATTTGAACCTTCGTGCCATTCATGTGAAACGTAACATCCTAGATTATCATCAATCGTAGCAGTGTCTGGTAAAGCAGGATATTTGGGATTTGTTGTTCTAGTCCAATCGGAATTTTGAGGAATGCCCGAAATTCCAGAAAAAGTTTTAATTTCACCTTCAATGGAATAATTAGCAACACCTCCTATTGATGTACTAACATCCGATGGATCTCCTCCAATAACTTCTGTCCAATTTCCTGTGGGATAATCAAATCCAGTATCCTTTAGCCATTGAGCAGAACCTGAGTATACTATAGCTGAAGTGCGCATCGAATTATGATCAATATTTTTATTTAACATTAGAGGTAAATATGATGAAAAACCCTGCCAAGTAATAGGAATTATTAATAATAAAATCACTATTGCTACAGTGATCCTAAATCTAATTTTTTTCAATCGACAAACACTTGATTTATATTAATTTTTTTTCTTATAGTAAGTAATAATATGGGAATTTCGCAAATATAAACTTCACTATGGTTTAAAAATAAATATT
>JBHLME010000217.1:0-4380 GCA_048938445.1 Promethearchaeota archaeon
CAGCAGCAATTCAAAGCGTATCTGAACGAGCAGTTGAAGAACTTTCTCGAGGTACTTTAACGCGAATTTTGATTGAGGGTGAAGACGGAAACATAATTTTATCAAAGGCGGGAAATAACGCGATACTTTGCACGCTTACAAAACCGGGTGCAAGTTTAGGAATGGTTTTTTTAAATATTCAAAGTGTAAGTAAAAAAATCGCAGAACTTTTAGATTAAAAATCATTCTTAATTGAATATTACTCTATATCCACATTTAACACAACATATTACTATATTTTAGTTGTTTGAAAATGACTTTAGAACATTCCATTGAAATAATTGAGTCAAAGATTAAAATTGGAATAGAGACAGAAGAGATTGAAAAGTATTATTATAATCTACTATCAGAATCTCTAAAAAAAAAAAAATTTGAAAATTTTAGAAAATTACTCGATTATTCAGTTAAATTAAACATTTTCATTGATGTAAAAAAAATTCCAAATAGATTTGAAATAATTTCAAATTTAATAGTAAATTGCATATACGATGCACTAGAGGGACCTGATTATCAGAATTTCTTAGGAACGCAAATTGAAATTTTAAAATTTTGTAATAAATTTAATTTATTTGAAAAAGATAGATATTTAAAAAAAGATATTAAACTTTTTGAAGAATTAAAAAAGGATAAAATAATTATTGCGAATCTAAAAGATATTTTTGGAACTATATCAAATTCTTTGCTTTATTTTGTATTCCATATAATGCCAAGAGGTCTATATGGTTTTTTTAAATTTTTAGAAAAGAGTTATGCGGGCTTTACCATGAAGTATGTTTTAAATTATTTTAATCAATATGCCTCATATAGGCTCTTTGTGCAAAAAATTGGAAAAGTCTCCGATTTTCTTGAAAAATTTGATAAAATCTATGAAGAATACAAACAAAATACTATCATCAGTAGTGATAAAATATCTTTTATCAAGTTTAATTATTTAGGTAAATCTCTCTTAGTATCAACTGAAAACATTCTAAAAAACCGTGAAAAAATACTAGAACTTGAAAATTATCATTTTTATAGCTTGGCAATGGTGGAATTGGGAGGTCTTGGTCCGCAAGGTCATGGTTTCATATATTCAACGCCTAGAGGAGAATTAATTGAAATTTGTAGTGATGCAAGAGAAACTGAAGCTATTATCGTGAAATACAAAAAATTCAAGAAACAACAATTTTTAAAAAAACTTGAAACACATTTATCACACCTAACAATAAATCACACGATTCAAAAAAAAATTATTAAATATCTTTCAGAAGTCTTAAAGATTGAAGAGTTAATTGATTATTATAAGAAAAAACCAATTTTAGATCAAATTATAAAATATTTAAATGAAGATCAGAATTTCCCTCAAAAAAATGAATCAGAGTTTCAAAATTTAATAAATAATATCTCCAATGAATTAACTTTAATACTAAGAACCATAAGAATGGAGGATCAATTTAAAACGAGAATGAAATTAGTTCATGAAGATAAATTAAAGTCAGAAGAAGTTGCTAAATATACATGTTTAAATGAAAAATCTCATTACGATGTGTTGCGTGAGAGAGTTTTTTACCAGAATTTATTAACTAAGTTCTATAAAATATTTGAAAGATAAATCTCCTGATTACCTTAAAAAACATAATCAGTACCTTCTTGGATCTTTTTTTATTAGTTCGATAAATTCCTCGTTTTCTTCATCAATAAATTCCCAAAATTCTTCATAAATCTCTTCTAAACTCATGATTTTCATTTTTTGAGAAGAATTTACTCTATTTTGGCAACCTATTAATTTTTCATTATTGTATTTTAACTCATTATTAGATAAGACTAAATTTTTAAACAGCTTTTTATCATCAACGTAATATGAATCAAAATTCTCATCATTTTCTATTTGATAATCAACTGTTTGATATCCTCTTACGGCATAATTTTTATCGATAAAACATTGAAAGTGATGTTTACATACAATATTTTTTGAAATAGAAATCGTCGTGATTTGTTTTGCATCGTCTATCAACCATTTTGGTATATTAACTGGTTTTTGAGTTTTGCATACTGGACATATGATTGAAATTGATTTGTAAAATTCAGTATTGTTTATTTTAGTTTCAATAATAGCCATATATACCACCCCAAACTTATTGTATTTATACAAATTAAGCAATATATTTAGTGGGAGTCTAAAGGTTTTCTAAATAATTATAAAATATAATTTATTAGTGGGCTTTTACTGTACGTTATTTTTAAAATTATTGTCGGATCTCCTGAATAATATCAAAAACATTATCCAATCTATCTTTTACCCGTTCAAATAAACCTCCTTCCTCTTCAGACACGACTGAATTAACGGCAGTTTTCAAACCATAATGGCCCTCTGAAACAAATACTCTAATTGGTAAGGTGAGTATTTCACTTATCAACATTAAAATTTCTTGAATTATTTGGATGGCTTTTGGGAATTTTTCTTGGGATTGTTCAATCACTGATTGATCAGAAGAAATCAATCCATCTTCTCTTTCTTTTTTCAATTCTTCCCATACGTTATCCTTCAAATCTGCAAAATTGATACCTAAATTCTCAAGAGCCATTTGTGCTCCCTCAAAAAGAAAGTTTATATCATCCTTGCCACAGTATTGCCTTACATTATCAACCATCTCTGGTGGAGCAAGCCCATCTAGAAAGTCTATAAGTAATTGATGATATTCATTGGCAACATCTAAAGGTATGAATAGAAATGTCATTTCCTTGAAATGCTTAAATAAATATCCAACAACTTTAGCAAATGTTTCACTTTTCAAAATCTTTTCTACTAGTCCACCATATTCATTTAAAAGATGGATAAACAAAAATCCAATAATTCTAATCATATCGTCTTCATAATTTCTGAAATAATCAAAGAAATTTTCAGGTTCCATATTTAGTTTATCCCTTATTAGTTCAGAAATTTTTTCTTTTATCCTCTCTAGTGGTTCATTAAAAAGTTCTTCTAATTTATCTAAAGATAGCACTTCTTGCAATTTATCTATAAAATCTAATTTAGTTTCTTGAACCATTTCTTCTTCTTCTTGTTTTGCTTCATCTATTTGTACTTTAGAGGTGATTTGATCACGAATTTTTGAAGTAATTGACTTTTGCCATTCTTTATAATCGTAAATGAAACAATTTAGTTTTAATTCTTCTTGACCCTTGGCAATACATTCTCTTTCCTTTATTAAAATTCTATAATCTACATTTTTTATTTTAAGAATAAAGTTTGCCACGCTTTCTAGCATCCCACATAAACCTGATGAACACCCTTCAGAATCCTTGCTTAATTTTTTGAAATTGAAAGTATCCTCTTTATCATCTCCATAACCCGCACAAATTGGATTGGTTTTGATGCTCAAAATATAATCATTATATTTTCCCTCTTTAGGAATCTCTTCATATGAGAAATCACCTATTTCCATTCCAAACACGACACTCCAAAGAATACCGAAATAGTCTAGAACCTTTTTTGGATCTCCGGGCATAAACTTAAATATGCTCGAATGTCTTTCACAAGATTCATAAGATGAGCGTTTTCCAAATTCTCTAAAAATAATTATGCTATCTTCTTCATTTTTAGTGATTTCTTGTACTTCTTTTAGAATCTCTCTATATAATAAGGTATAAAATAGTGAATTTGTCGTGCGGGAAAATGCTTTTGTAACTTTTTTCATTAACCATTGAAATGCTGAAACCATAATATATCTCCTTTTTTATTGATAATTAAAAACTTGAATACATGCATCATCACCATATGCTCGGGACTCACGTACCTCAAGTGGTTTTATACTAATTTTTGATTGAATGTTTGAATTTTTATTGATTAGTTCAACTAATTCTGATAACATTCCAAGAATTACTTCGCAACCAGCAAATTTTCCTACGTCTTCATAATGATATTTACATAGTGCACACTTAGAATCCTTGATGATTATTAATTTATTAATTTCATCTACTTCAATCGTTATAGAGCTATTTAATATCTTCTTATATATTGTTGCAATAACGTCTTTGATATTAATAATATCAACTGATTCTATTGGTTTCCAATAATTATAAAATGTTCTGGCGATGTTTTTTCCCATTTCTCGTAATCTTTCTTTTACATTTTCAACATCATTTTTTTTCATAAATCGAATTAAATGATATATCATATTCCTACTTTGATTCATTGCAGCTTCTACTTGCACTAATTGATTCCTATCAATATTAGGTGTCATTATTAATCACAATTAATATCATTATAAGTGTAATAAGGTTTAAAATACGAGATCCTTATTTAATTTTCTTTAATGAAATATGAATTAATTAAATGATCATTTGAATAAATAATTAAGT
>JBHLME010000218.1:0-4373 GCA_048938445.1 Promethearchaeota archaeon
AAAAATTCTATTAAAATTTAAACTAATAGATCTTTTCTATATTCTAATAAAATTTCTCTTCCTATCAGAGTTAATTTTCAAGAGTTATAATCTTAATTAATGTAACAAAACTATATTTACTTAATTCGATTATAAAAAGTATATAAAAAAAATACTATTTTTTGATTATGACTAAGTCTGAAAATGATACTTCTGAGATAAGAATTAATCATGAAAAAATTCTATTTGCTTCAATGTCTGCGATTATGAAAAACTTGCAAGCGAACATGGCCCACCTAAGTAGAACAAAATATTTGAAATACACCGAAGATTTTATTGATATGATATATGAGGCTATTAAAAATAAACGTAAATTCTTCTTATTAGCTTCTGGACGGAGTGCTTTTATATTACAATGTTTTGCTACTAGATTAGTACATTTAGGTGCAGATGTTTTTATGGTTACAAATCTTGCAAGTAATCCCGCTTTAACTGAAAATGATATCTTAATAGTTTTATCTGGATCTGGAACTACTGCGGTAGTCGTGAGTTTACTCCAGAATATCGTAAATAGTGTTAAACCTAAGGGAATAGCATGTATTACGTCGCATCCTGAAACAATTATTGGACGAATCGGAGACATAACGATCAAACTCAAAGGTCGTACAAAAAGAGATCATTCAACAGGGAACGATGCAATTTTAACTCCAGAAGGTACTGCTTTCGAGCAAGTTGCTTTTACTTATTTAGATGGAATCATAGCAGAATTAGCAGTTCGACTTAACATCACGGATTTAGATATGTTAAAAAGACACTCAAATGAAATATAATAAATCGATATAAATTAATTGATCCCCTGATTATTATTTCATGCTCATTTTATAGTGTTTCTATGAGTAATAGCAATGATTAGAAATCTCCAAATGGGCATAAAGGGGGCTAATTATGGCTCCCGATAAAAAATTAATTAATAAATAGAGCTCCAATTGCACCCATATATGCCGCATTCTTTAGAAAAATAGCTTTTTTTTGTTGAATCATGCAGATACGAGAAAGGGCTTTCTTTAAAATCTTATTTTCAATAGTAAAACCCCCACAAAATACAAGATTTATTAAATTCTCTTTATCTGCCATGAAACACGAGAGCATTCCAATATTTTCTGCAATTAAGTGTATTAATGAATTGATTACATCTTCTTTCTTAAGCAAACGTGAATCATCAACTTTAGCGAAAGAGGCGGCCGTAAATTCTTTAAATAATGAGTCTACTCTGTCATCCTCCTTATCATAGATATCTGATACTTTTAGATCAATTTCATATCTGTTTCCATTATAAGCTAACTCTATTGCTTCATGAAAATCAGTTATGTTGTAAAGTAGGTTAATCATCCCCATAAAAAAACCTCCTCCTAAAGCAGTCCCTCCTAAATGTTTCACCGATTCTTCTTTTGATACTATTGATGTACCTGTTCCAATCGATATGATGAGAGACGTGGGAAGTTTTTTATTCTTTATTATACTATATAATTCTCCTATTCCTAAGTAATTTGTATTAAACTCATTATAAAGTGATGTATTAAATTCAGGTGATAATTCTCTATAAATTTTAAAAGCTCTTCCTCCCGTGAAGTTTAAATTCTCATATTTTTCTTGTTTTGTATCCAGTAAATCGATCAATTCATTAAAGTCTCTTTGAGATTTCATTAGAATTAGTATCAATTCATTTCCTTCAATAAAAGCAATTTTTGTAAGAGTATGTCCTACATCAATTCCTATTGTTTTTAAAACAACATCATTAATAGATTTGCTACTAGGTATATTTATTTCAATGTGTTCCATTTTCAACCCATTTTTTCTATTAATTTTATTAGTCTTAATTATTTGGGTTTTTAATTTTAAATAATAAATTGTAATTATCATATTAAAATAAACCTTAGATCCATATGGAATCATTTCCATTAAAATTTGGCTAATAAAGTAAAAATAATTAAATGAGAACTTATTATTTGATAGTTAAAGTGATCTCAACATTTAAATAAAATGACTTTGATGATTCTTAATAACTTTTTAAAAAAAATAACAAATTCCTATAACTTTATTCTAAAATGGCTATTTTAAATTCAATAAAACCAGAGATTGCAATAAATCAGGGAGAATCTCCCAAAAAATGCCTCCTTAATGGATTAGATAAAATAGGGGGAATTTCTAAATATATTAATGAAGGAGATCAAGTCTTTATTAAAATTAATCTACCATTACCTAATGGATATCCTACTCATGTTAATTTTAACACTCTTGAAGGGATTATTAATTCCTGTAATGAAGTAGGCGCAGACAAGATTTATGTTGGGACATTTCCTTTAAAAAATGTTTCAGTAAAGGAAATTTCCGATATCCTAGGATTGAAAAAGCTTTTAAAGGATATGAACGCAGAATTGTCATATTTAGATAATAGTAATTATTATACGAGAGGGGATATCAACTCAGAAGATCTCCACATTTTAAAGAGAAGATCAATGTCAAATGTTGAAGTGAATGGAAAAGAATTTAAAATCCCAAAAATAATTCTTGATTCTGATAAACTCATATCCCTAAACCAAGTCAATGTACATCCAGTATTTGACTTCACTTTATCATTACTCAACTTATACACTATGGTTCCAAATAGTTATCGAGTAATAAAAAATATTACATTAGATCAAAAAGAATTCACTTTCCAAGATCAATATAAAGAAGATTTAATTACTAACATTCTCGATATATTTATGATAAAAAAACCTGATTTGGTCATTAATGATTTATACCATGTTTTAGAAGGAGCTGGACCATATATCTTTAAAGATTCAAATATAAAGCAATTAGGGGCTTTAATAGTTGGGAATGATGCATTTTATGCAGATCTTCTTGCTTTAAAAGTGTTGAATTTCGATAGCTCTAAAAATGAGCTATTATTAAAAGCTAAAGATAGAGGTTTGGGCTCATTTGAACTTTCAAATGTCATAATACACGATGATTTAAAAGATTATAAAGCTAAAATCAATCCTTGTGTCTTAAATTTAGCAGATATTAATGTTAAAAATGTAAATGTTTACCAATGGCAAACTTGCACCGGTTGTAATGAACAAGCATATTATTTATTAAATTATATGAAGACCATGATGACAAAGGACCTGAAATATATATCGAAAAATTCTATACTAATAGGAAAAGATCCACCATCACCTGAAAATCCTGAAAAACATGTTATTCTCTTTGGGGATTGTGCAATTAATAGCACTAAAAATCATAATTTTAGAACAATCACGAGAGAAGGAAAGAAATCCCTGAAAAAAAATAAAAATATTCTTAATTTACCCGGATGTCCTCCTAATTATTTAGATTGTATCAAAAGAATGGTGAAATATTATGGAAAGGGAAATGTTCCAACCTTGAATTTATTGATTAAAACACGTGACCAAAAATTAATGAAGAAAAAAGAGGAATGGGAGGGATTTTAGATCTATGATCAATGAATCATTCAAGAAAAATTGGATAAATATATTAGAGTATAACAAAAAAACAGTTTTTTCAAAAGAAAAGATAAATTTTAAAACAAAAGTACGAATACCTCTCACGCCAATCGAATTGGATGCAGGAATACTGCAAGAATTATTTGAATTATTTTATCCACAATTTATAAACGATCAACAAAATATTCTTGATTTAATTATTTCTGATGATGAAAATTCCATTTTAAATGCATATCTATATGAAACTAAAAAAGCAGGAATACATGAATCAGTTGAAAAATTACCTATTGAAATGATTAGTGATAATATTTTTCCTTATCAAAAAAAAGATCTTGAAAATATTCAACTTTTTTTTAACAAGCTACAGCTAAGGTTAGTTGAGAGAAAAAAAGTTAGAATATCATCGATTAGAATTTTTAAAAAGAAATGTATTGATTTAATTAATGATTCATGTAAAAATTTTGATTCTATTACGTTAAATGATGGTTTGAAAATTTTTTTTAATTTCATTCAAGACATTTATGAACAAAATTTATTTTACATGCATCCAAATCCCACTATAAATTATTTCATCAAAGATCTCCTCAAATTTTTAAATGGTATAAAACTTTCAAAAATTATAGAAATTATTCTCGAAATTTTACCTGATTCAAAAATTTCACTTTTATTTAAGCCAATAGATTCTTTTTTTACTCTTGATTTAATTAAACAATCAAATTCTTCAATAAATAATAATATCACTATTAATATTCGAACACTAGACGAACTTGCAATTAAGACTAATCATAAAAAACCTATTCAAGAAATACTTGATGATATGTTAAAAATTCTAAAGTAGGATAAGAGTTATTACATAGATTTGAATATGATTATTACTTTCTTACA
>JBHLME010000219.1:0-4373 GCA_048938445.1 Promethearchaeota archaeon
AAAAAGGATCAATGCATTTGCAGGAATTTATGGTCTTTTTAAAGGAATTCATTTTCAGCATGAATCGTTGGGGTGGACTCCAAAGACTGCTCAAGAATTTAAAGTCGAACTTAGGCAAATAATACAGAAAATGAATATTAACACAATCCGATTAGATGCTATGCGACCCAAAACTAAAGCCTATGAATTTGCATCAGTGGCAAAAGAACTCGGACTAAATGTTATTCTAAATCCAAAATTTGTTTATCCTAAAGGGCTTGACAAGCCCCAGCTAGATGTCTCCCTCACATATGATGAATTTGAAGATTTTTGCTTAGATCATGCCCAAAGAGCACAAACAGCAGGTGTTGACATATTTTGCATAGGGAACGAGCTCACTCTTGAATTAAGTGATGATAAATCTGGCCACATCGAGAGATTCAATCCAGGATTTTTTGAGCAATTTACCCCTTCCTTTCTGGAAATGATTCCAGGTTTGGGTGCTACGAGCATTACCAAGTTAAGTAAAATAAGAAAGGAGGAACATAAAATTACCGCTTACCTAGAAAAATTATCTAATAAAGTAAGAGACTATTTTAGCGGGATGGTTTCCTATGCTGCTGGTGCATGGGAGATTCGAAACATTCCTTGGAAGCACTTCGATGTCATTTGTTGCAACCTTTATTTTAGCGATTTATTTTTAGAGTTTATCAAAGACTTACCAAAGTTAATACTTAAATTTTTAAAAGGCAGCCCTGCAAGCCGTGCTGCTTATCTTTATCGTCAAAGTGTCCAATATCTTAAAACCTTTAAAAAACCTGTTATTGTTTCAGAATTAGGATTTCAAACAGTCACAAATCCAATCAGTGTAGGGCCAATACCTGTTCAATATCACAGAGATTTTGATAAATTCAAATATGATGAATCAGCACAAGCCCAAGCCTTCTCTGAAGTCTTTAAATTACTAAAAAAAGATATCTTTGTTAATGGTGTTATTATTCATGAATGGAAAGACCATGAAGAAAAAGGATTTGGATTAGTACGGCTTGATGATACTCCTAAACCTGCCTGTATAACAATATCAGACTTCTTTAAAACATGGGATATCTAATATTACTTTATGTGAGTTTTTGAATAAAAATTATGATTAAAAGAGATATAAGAGTTATTTATTGAACTATTTAAAAACTATAAGCACATCTTTCACATAATTTTAATTTTTTTTGAGGAATAAGTTTTTCTCGAGAATATCGATATCTATAAGAATTCCATATATCTAAGAAATGATTTTCGTTAATATTTCCAAAAATATTTTTTCCATCATAATCATAACAACATACTGAGACATTCCCATCCCATAGGATTAGAGACTTCTTATTCCAGCCACATTCAAAGGCTGGATTTTTCAGTTCTAAATTTCCATTAACATAACTGTAGCGTTTTTTTACATCATCTTTTATAGGAAGATATCTTTCTACTAATTCTTGAATTTGATTATCTTTTCTAAAACCTTCTGAATGGAGAGGAAAGCAGATTGATTTGTAGAATACGG
This sequence comes from Promethearchaeota archaeon, assembly GCA_048938445.1. Classification (GTDB taxonomy): domain Archaea; phylum Asgardarchaeota; class Lokiarchaeia; order Sigyniarchaeales; family SOKP01; genus FT1-020. The sequence continues at coordinate 1,532 of JBHLME010000219.1, forward strand.
CATCAACACCAACCTTATTCATTGCAAAATCATAAATTGTCATGAGGTCTTTTTCATTTTCTCGACTTACAATAATCTCTGCTATAATGAATGGAAATATTATCTTTTGTTCTTTTTTTTGTTTGCATAATTTTTTTAGCTGGTTAATAGTCTTATTGAAATCTGCTCCTAATCGAAATTGTTCAAATGCCGTCCGATTAGCGTAATCTATGTTAACAGCAAGGACATTCAACCGCGAATTTAATATTTCATTTATTCTTTTATCAGTAATTAAAGTAGCATTTGTATCCACAACTGTAAAAATTCCCCGATCAGAGGCGTATCGAACCATTTTAAAAAGTTTAGGATGAAGAAATGGTTCTCCAGCAAAATCAAAATCATACTCTAACACAAATCGATTTGTATCCTCGAGTAATTTAAAAAAGGTTTCCATAGTCATCATTCCTTTTTCTCTAGTCATATATTTATGGGGAGTTGTGCATAAAGGGCATTTCAAATTACATTGACATATAGGTTCAATCATTAATGAAATTGGAGTTTTTGTAATTCTGTGTGATAATATTTTTCGCATTATATCATATTTTACGGGTCTATGATTTAGAAACTTACTCTTTATGACAAACCTAATCATTTGAAAACCCCAATCCCGAATTATAGTTTTGTTTATTCCATTCATAATATTGATTGATAAGTTTAATAGCTATTTTATATTACTGCTTCTTTTTTAATTGTTAATTTTTCAATTTCTAGTATTTTGTAATCTTTTTTAGAATCTTATATAATTTTCTAATCTTGATTCAATCAAAAAAAAACAAAGAAGTAAAAAATGATAGTGCTGAAAATTCTGTAGCTTTTAAAAATTTATAATTATGAATTCATGATATGTTTTTCACTACTAAAGATCGCGTAGTTCTTCATGGTCGTATGGCAGGTTTCGGATGGGATTTAGTCTTTTGATTTGAATTAAAAGTTGATTCAAATAATTATATTAATCATCATCTATCTATTAAATTTAAATAATTTATAAAGCGGATACTCACCATTACTGTCAGGTCCTTCTTTTTTAACAAAATCAAATAATCTATGATGTAAAAAATGAATTAATCCATCTGCAATTCTATCGCAAATATTTTTACATTCTAAAAAGTCAGCAGATTGATATTGACATTCTTTATTGTTAAGAAAACAAAAATTTTTCATCTGTAAAGATAAGCCTTCAGCAGGTAAAATTTCAAAAGAATCCCAAGTGTCTTTAAAACCTCCTAATTGACTTGGAGATGTTTCTTTTATCTTTTTTTTTAAAACTTTAATAAGTTTCTTTGCTCTTTTTGTATGGTTTTTACCAATTCTTTCATTAATCATGCCTAGTTCTTTTCTTGCTTCAAGTTGACATAAGAAAATGTATTTCTTTAATAATTTTTCCGCTGCTAGTGTTTTTGTAGAGTTAGCTATCTTCCATCCATTTGCGCGTTTACAATTAATTTCTTTATTCTCCAGATTTGAAAAATTTGTTGGATAAATCCAACACTGAGGAGGCTTAATTTCTGAATTATGTACTCGACAACCATTAATTTCTTTATCAAATAAAAAACATTTTCCAGTTTCTTCATCAAATCTTAATTGAAAGCTAAAAATATCACTTCTAATAAAATCTTCCTTTGTAGCGTAACCTCTCTTAATGTATTTTTTAGCTAAAACTTTAGGGACATCGATTTTAATTGAACAACAATCACCCCTACAGATGTTAGGGTCGATACAATTAGGTCCTTCTATCGCGAAGTTCATTAAAGCATTATACCTTTTAATAATTGACCAAAACATCTCGTTAGCCATCTGAAATATACACATTTAAAATCTGAACGAATTTATAATAAAAAGATTTATTTAAATAATTTTATATGCATAACTTTATATTTATAAAGTCTATTATTTAGTAAATTTAATTTATCAAAATTTCGTCGAAAACTTATAATTTTAGTTGACAAACGAATTTTTAAAAACTACTTGAGGGTCAACACAAAAATGAGTGAATTAAAAAATCTAATCGTTGTAGATATAAGTGATTATGAAAATACATTGTTAGTCCCAAGCGGGATTGGTGCCATTGGTGAACATGACATAAAAGAAATTAAGGGAAAAGGAATATTTTTGATCAAAAATACATCTCAGAAAAGTAGACTATGGAATTTAACTTGCAACTTAAAGGAAGTAGTAAACACGAACTTAGAAAAAGTATTAAATGTAGGTTCAGTAGATCCTGGCCAAGATTTTAAACGGGAATATGAAATACAAAATTTGAAAGCTCCTAGCTTAAAGGTTCTTGAAACCATTGATGCTGAAAGAGAAATTTCAGGTATAGTAAATAATACCTTTCTTTATGAGAATTCAAATAATTGCAATTTAAAAATCGATCTTACAAACACACTTGATATACCATTTACAGAGATAACAGTAACTAAAGAAATGCCTGATATTTTCCAAGATATCGATATAAAATCACCTAATTTTGGAAACGCGGAGTTAGGACAAGAAGAAGGAAAAAAGATATTAAGCTGGAAAGTTGAAAATTTACCTGGAAAGGAAACCGCCAGTCTTGAGGTATATTGCGTAGTTAATGCGAAGGAAAGAAAAGATCAAAATTTAGGTTCTTTAAAAATAAACTACTTAATAAATAATAAAATACTAACTATGGTTGCTCCAGAAGTTCGTGGTTTAACAGATTCCATGAGTGGTGTTACTCGAGATGAAGGCTCTATTCCAGCAATGTGGGATTGTAACGTTGAATTTCTTAATGATTCAGAATTTAAAGTAAGACTTGAAAATGTAAAAGTTACCCATAAAA
>JBHLME010000220.1:0-4306 GCA_048938445.1 Promethearchaeota archaeon
AAATATTATATAATCATTTTACTGTTGCTAATGATATCAGAAAATATTATAAGACTATTCTTTATGATATAAGTTCCTCTGAATTTTATCCTTGCAATCCCGCTACTTTTAGTGAAATATTAGTAATACTCAATAATAGTTTTCAAGATTATAATTCTAATGCAATTCGCTATCGAGATAATATGGCATCTTTAGTAAATGAAATGAAAGAGAGAATTAGAAACAAAATTGGTATGGATGTAGGGAAGATGCCACGCATTTTAATCACACCAATGTTTGGAGGGTGGGAGCCTAAAAGTCATGAAATAATATATGAATTGGGAGGTAGAGCTTTGTATGCAGATTGGGATATGCTATATCTTTTAGAAGATATCCCGATTAATAAAATTCAAGATCCCGTTGAAGCTTATGCACATTATTTAATGAATGCAACAGTGGAAGGAATAGGATGCGATAATGAGACATTATCAGACTCTTATATGCGGATTGCTAAAAAATTAAATGTTGATGGTCTTGTTTTTATTCAACTTTTTGGATGCCATTCAATCTCCAACTGTTTCACGATGTTAAAGGAAAAAGTCCGTAGAAATTTGGAAATTCCTATTATTACTCTTAATTTCAATAAAATTGGTGAGAATGTAGAACAAGTAAAAACAAGATTAGGGGCATTTATGGAAATGTTTAAATAGGATTTTAAAAAGGAATGTTTAATATTTTTAATAATAATTGATTTTGATTAAGAAAGAGATTAAATAAATCATAAGGCGAAGGATTTAATGATATTTCATGAAAAAAAAGAAGAAATGGATTCAAATAATTATAAGGATTACCAAGTACTATGTGGAATTGAGGAAGAATTTCTGATTATTAATAAAAATGGCAGGTTAGCTAAAGCTGCAGATGATATAATGGTGAAATCAGCTGAAATTCTTGAAAAGGATCAAAAATTTTTAAATTCACTTCAAGTTAAAATACGAGGTCTAGATGCAGAACCTTCACCTTCACAAATAGAGTATGTTACTTTACCTCTACCTCCTAACTTATTAGAAAATGCTGTAATAGAAGGAAGAAAATTATTAACAGAAGCTGCTAAACAAATCGGTGTAAAGATACTTGCACAAAGCCTTCACCCCATACAAAGTGATCCAAATCCAATTTGTGGAACTCATATAAATGTTTCTGCTCAAAAAAAAGGTAACTTGATGACTCCTGAAGAAATGAGAGTTGTCTATAATTATTTATGGAATTATTTACCTGAAATAATTGGAATTACTGCAAATTCCTACGTATATAAAGGAAATTGGAATAATATTGCCAGTAATCGTAATGCTAACAGCTCAGTTCTTAAATCTAATGGATTTGCATCCGTACATGTTCCTGAAAATCGTCCCGCTTTAGTTCCAATGCGATACTATGGTCGAATGAGATATAAACTTAAAATAGGTTTTGAAGAAGATGAATTTTCTAAAAAAGTAATTACCAACAATCGTGGAGATCGTTTAGTAGATATAACTCCAAGAGGACCTTTTACTAATATAAGCGATGATAACGACGAATTACCTTCAAGAAATCGGATAGAGGTTCGTGCGGTCGACGTTCAATATAATACTGAAGATTTACTTGATATAGCTTATCTAAGTTGTGTTTCTGCACTTCATGCGATCCACCTCCAATCAAGTGGAGAAATTAGGGAAGATCCATACCATAAAATTAATGTAGAAAATGCAATTGCTAAAGGAACTAAAGCTATTTTCAAGAGACCGAATGGAATAACTGAATCATTAGAAACTAGTTTATCAAGGTGGATAAGTGAAACAAATATATATCAAGACTATTTAGGTATTAGGATTAACAATTTACCTGATAAAAAGCAATATAATGAACATATTCAAAAAGAACTAAATATTGAATATCAAACTAGAAAAATCGAAAAACTTAGACAACAAGGAAAAAATTATGTGCTTATGGAATTAGTAAATCCAAGAGTTGTTAGTGATCGGAGAGGAAACCGATATAAAATTACATCTGGTACACATGTCCAAGGTACATTAGATGCGAGTTATGATTTTTCATATGATGAAATTGATGGAATGGTAACTAACTTCAAAGGGATAAAGGTTGTTAATAATCTTGTTGTACAGAATCTTAAAATCCCATTAATGGAAAATGATCGTGTATTGAGAGGACAATCAGAATCAGAATCTTTAATTGATAGATTATTTGGAGATTTCTTTTAATAATTAAAATAAATGAATTTAATAAGAAAATGAGTAAGAATAATAGCCTATTTGTTTATGGTACTTTACAACATGGTCAGAGCCGAAATTATATATTGAAAGGTTTAAAATATGAAAAGGCAACTCTAATAAATTATAGAAAGGTAGAACCCCCTTCCTTGGGATTCCCATTTATTATTCGAGATAATAATTCAAGAGTTAAGGGGGAAATATATTATGAAGTTCCTAACTTTATCATCGATCAAATTGATATGATTGAAGGTGAAGGAAAGTTATATCATAGGGTTTTGGTGAAAGTAGATTTAGAAGATGGAAGCAAAGTAGAAGCTTATACATATTGCCCTTCTGATATGCTAATAAAGAATTATATTTAAAAGATGATTTGATAATGATGACAGAAGAAAACACTTCAGAAGAGGAAGATAAAAATAAAATTCTTCTGATAGATAATTATTCTCGAGGTCTTCCTACAGATAGAATTACAAGGATAGAAAACATCATAAATAATTGTTTAGCTGAAGTAGATTTAAAGACTATCCATTTTACTCAATTTAAAAAGGAAATGTTGGAAGAATATATTGGAGTAATTATCTCTGGATCTGAATTAAACGTTTCTAGCTTTTACTACGATGTAAGATTAAGAAAAAAATTTAAACCGCAATTAGAGTTAATTCGAGATAATATTCAAACACCTATTCTTGCTCTTTGTTTTGGTTTTCATTTGGTAGCTTATGCTTTTGGGGCTCAAATAAGCAGAATGAGAATTTTAGGATTAGGTGGGCGGATAATTTTTATTTTGCTTAAAGAAACAGATGAATTGTTAACTCAAAAAAATATTCCGGTAAATGTTCATCATCTTGATTTTGTTTCTCCAAATGACTGTAAGGTTCAAGAAAATTTTAATATTATCAGTACATCTCGAACAATAGGTTATAGAATGGTTCAATATATGAAACATAAAGAAAAACCCATTTTTGCTCTTCAATTTCATCCGGAAACTCATAATGCTTATTATTTTCATCCGAGTTTATTTGATGATAGGATAGCTGAAAAAACAAGGACGGTAGGTGAAAATATTATTGAAAACTTCATTTGGATGTGTTCTTATAAAAATAAAATTCATGAGAATCTTTAGAAAATGTTTTAAATGAAACTGATTATTTCATTAAAAATATTATGTAAAAGATTTTTTCTTTACTAATTATTATAGCATAAATCTATTTTTTAAGTAATAAAAAATCTTAATCTAATTTCTTATAAAATTTTATACATATCTTTAAAAAGATAAGTATCTGATTAAAATTAGCTTTAAATCTAAAAAAGATGTTTTCATTTAGTATCAAAATGGTATTTTTAAATTTTTTTAGGATCCTATTATAAAAAATTATAAAACTTCAGGTATATGTGAAAATGGAAAGAATTTTTAAGGTTAATTTAAAAGCAAATGAAAATATAATTATTGCTAAAAAAGAAAAGTTAGTTGCTTTAGAATTAAAAAGACTAGCAAAGAACCTCTTAAAAAAAGCAAAAACAAGAAATAAATTTGTTGAAAAAGAGATAACATTAGCAAAAGTAAGAAAAAAGCTGGTTGAAAACAATAAAAAAGTATTAGAAAATAAAATTAAATCCAAAGAATTATTAAAATTTCCGGATGAGGATATTAGAAATGAAAATAACTTTATAAATTATCATGAGAAAGCAGCTGAAAATCAATTAGAGTTGGCAAACCATCATAAAGAGATTGCGAAACTTGAAGAGGAGTTGGCTAAAAGAAAGATAGCTGTAGCAAACTCCAAAAGGAATGCTGCTAATATACGAATTCAGTTGGGAAAACTACAATTAAAATATTTTAATACTATTCAAGGAAAATCGCATGAAAAAGCTATCTTAATAAAAGGGTCCTATAAACAAAAGAAAGAAGATTTAGAGAATCAATTGAAAGATCTAAATGAGAAAGAAAAAGAAGTCAAAATTATCCAAAAGGATATAGCAGATTTAACATCTAAGCTTTCTCATTTAATGATTGCATGAATTTTAGATAATAAGGTAAAGTTATATTCATATATATT
>JBHLME010000093.1:0-17765 GCA_048938445.1 Promethearchaeota archaeon
ATTCATCAGTCACTTTAGCGATAATTGAATTTGAGGGAGCAAATCATTCAATGTATGTAATAAGCTTTAAAAAATGGCGATATGCAGGATGGACACCATCAACTATAGGAGTTTATCCTTATAAAATTTGGTTTCAATATGATAATGGTTTATGGGATCATGTGAATGAATCAATTCAAGTGATTGATTCTACCCCTCCAGAAATTTACGATTTAGTGGTGGATTCAAGCATTTCAGAAATAGGTGATCCCATATCCATATCGATTACAATTGTAGATCCATCAGGAATCAAAGTTGTTTTACTCGAATTTGAGAATTATAATTACTCCATGAGTAATATTGGAGATAATAAGTGGCAATATGACTCCTTGACTCCTAATAAAACAGGTGTATATTATTATAAGATATACATTCAAGATAATGAAAATAATTGGAGAGAAGTCGTTGGTAGTTTTTCTTATTTTATATCAGACTCTGGCATGAGTGGTTTCATTTTTTCTCCTGTATTGCTTACTATAATAATCTCATTAGTAGTTATTTTTGGTATAGTTGGAGGAGTTGAGCTTTATCAAAACGTGCAAAGTACTCCAAGAACCGTCCAATCAAACTTGAAAAAAATATCCAAGTATAACAAGCAAATTAAAGCCAACGTGGGACCATTCTTAGATGACAGAACACGATTGAAAGAGATTGCAAAAAGTGCAGAAGATATCGGAGATTATACAAGAGCTGCTGAAATATATCGAAAGTGTAGGATGATTACTATTAAAATGATTAAAAGCAAAAATAAATCAGAAGAATTGAACTTGGAAATATTCAAGCATTTAGAACATGAAGCATTATTTATCGATTCCATCATGTCAATAACAATGAAATGTATTAATGATATCATTTCAAGGCATAGTATTGAAAATGGAATAAATTACTATATCAATCCTATATTACACACGGATAGATCACTCCGACCACATGGGCTCATCTTGAATGAAACGTATTTTCTCCAGAAAAGATTGATAAACCCGATTAATGGAGAAGATTTAATAAAAGAACTTGATATTGATCCTTTAAGCATGAATAAAATTAAAGCTTGTCAATTAGTTTTTACAAATTCGTTCTCTATCGATAATTTAAGGAGTATAGCGGAAAAATTTCAAATGGATGACGTGATGCTATTCATAATTTGCCTCAAGTGGCCAAATTTTCAATATGTCCGGCATTTAGAATTGCCTGTTGATGTGAGCATAAATGTTCGAAAGAATACACGTATCATCAACACTCAATTATTCACGGAATTGATGGATTTCAATAAAACTTATACAGATAAGTTCGAAACAATACTCAAATTAAATAAAGACAGGAACGTCACTCTATTAAATAGCATTTTCAAGTATCGATCTTCATTTTCTCTTAAAACATACGATTTAATAAGCGATCTGAAAAGAGCAAATTTGATTCAAGATGATTTGGATGAATATTTTAATAATAATATAGATTGAATGCCTAACAATAAGAAATAAATCCAATTATCAATTCTGAATTACCTGTTGAGAAATAATTTTCCTATAGTTATATAACACCGCGTGAAATATAGGAATATAGGATATATTTCTCAAAATTACTTATCTTTAAATAATCAAGGATATTTTCTATAAATAGGCAAATGGAAGAAAAAGAATTCAAGATAAATGATTATATCACCCTCAAGCTGGAAAAGAAACATACCGTTATTTACGTGGCGGGAAAAAAATTTGACCAATGTAAGTACTTAGCATTTCAAATAGAACTTCAGAATGTTCAAAATTATGATAATATTCAATCTATAGATGAGATGGAACAACTTGATCGTTCAAATAAATTTAAACATTTAAACATCTCTCCCGAGGAAGAATTTTGGGGACATTGTTCAAACATACATGCTTGGATTGAAAATGACTATGATACAAGACTTCTTCACAGTAATTTAGCTTTTCCCCTTTTAAAAAAACTAACTGAAGTTGGAAATTCGAAAGCAACAAAAGTATTTAAAAACGAAATTGGCATGCGATTAAAAAGTAATTATCCCCCCGTAGTCCACTTTCTTTGCAAAGAGGGCTATATAGGCTATTTAACAATTGAAGAAATCTTCTCACTAGGTGATGAACCTTTTATCTTAAATTTAGGAAATATCCTTCTCTCTTCACACAAACTTGATAAAGCGATCAAATGTTTTGAGAAAATCTTATCTATAGAACCACATAGCCGAGATACTTGGAATATATTGGCTATGGCATATTTACGTTATAATAAGGTAGATAAAGCAGTCGAGTGTCTTAAAAGAGCTTTAAAGATTTTTCCAAATGATATCACCATTTTAAATAATTTGGTTAGTTCATTTTACAAGCAAAATAATTCCATCAAGGTTATCAAGTATACTCATAAATTGATCTTGTTAGAACCCGGAAATATTATGTTGTTAAAAAGATTAAGTGGAGCGTATCTCAAAATTAATGAAATTGACAATGCCATCTTGCATGCAAAGAAAGTAGTAAATTTAAAACCAGAAGATGGTCGGGGATGGTTACAATTGGGTTATTGTTATGAGAAAAAAGGAGATATCAAGAAGGCAAACGAATTCTTTAAAAAAGCAGAAGAGTTAAATCCAACTCCCAGTATCACACTTGAGAGTATTTTTAATGTTCTCGATAAAAATGAATGGCAGAACATAAAAGATCTCATCGTTAAATTAAAAATTAAAGACATGCTACATGCGGAATTATTGCAGTTAAAGTTGTTGCGTTTAGCAAAAGAACATCAGATTTTAATGGAAATTATAAATAAACGAAAAAAATGGAAACTTAAATAAATGTCAATATGATTCTTTAATTTAAAGGTAAAAATAATAATATTCCACTAATTATTGAAAGAAGCATGTCTCTCTCATTTTTAATGATATAAGTTTCACTTTACCAAATTTTTTTACTCTTATCCATTTTTTTTTGAAAGTCTTTCAAAGCCTTTTTTTGGTTTTTGACTTTTTTTTTACCAGCATCGCTTTTATATTTTGTATGATGATATTTATGGTCTTTGTCTTGCTTATGCTCCTTAAGAACATCTACTCTACTTTCATATCTTTTACTCATAATCATTTAAAAGGTAATTGTTACTTTTCGTTAATATTAATATGGTAAAAGAGTAAAATAAATTTTTTTATGGGTTCCACATTCAATCCTATACTCTTAAAGATCGTGTTAAATAAGTAAATTCTTTTTTTATTTTTTTTAGATCTCATTTACCAATGATCCGAGCCATTCAACAAACCATCTTGGCTTTCATAATCCTTTAATTGCCCTTTTTCCTTCTTAATTTTTAATTCTTGTTCCCATTTATCATCAGAACCGAGAATTACATCAATGCCCATATTTTTAATTGAATTAATAATATCTCCTTTATGAGTACACTTGGGAAATGGCGTCTCTTTTAATATACAGGATGCAACATGAATGACATCAACGCCCCCCTCTTCTTTTAAACTTCTAATTAATCTAAATATCCTACGTCCGGGACAGCCTCCACATGAGAAAAATCCTACAAGTTCCGCATTCTCATCGTAATCTTTAAATGTATGTAATCTTTCGGAGAATGATGTTAAACAGGACGTGCCCGGGCATGACTCTTGTGTTCTATCACATCTTACAATGGCCACTCTTTTTTTTTTTATATCTTCAGTCATTTTTTCTTCCTGAGTTACTAAAGTATTAAATTTATTAAATTTCTTCATCTTTAATTAAGAATCATTAGAGAAACTAATTATTAAGCATTTTAAGCAAGTGTTAAAGAATTCTAAAAAGTTTTTATAAAATAATTCAACAATGAAAAAAAAAGTAAAAAACTATATTCTCTATCATTTGCTATTTTTCTTCCAAATAATCAATAAAATTAAGCTTAAACTAATAGAAAAGAAGATCAAATAAAAGTTACCAAATGGAATATAATTAATATTATTATAACTAACATCATTTAATACTATCTCAACAAATACGGAATCTGAAATACCTAATTGAGAGCTGTTATCACAATATTCAATTGTAAAACAATAATTTCCCGGAATAGATGTATCAATCGGAATTTCTAGAGTAGAGTCATTCTGCCATTCTGTCCAATCTATAAAAATATTAGTATTATTATTAGGATCATTTACAATAACTCTATATAATCCTCCACCATAATCATCATACAATATCCAATTAATATTTTGATTAAGGTTTTGGATTGTTGTAATGTCATCCGGATTATTAGAAGTAGGTATCTCATTTAAATTTGTAATTATTTGAGAATAGATATCATAATCACCTAAACTATCATCTTCCCATGTAAGAAGTACATTTCCATTTTCATCGCTACATATTTCAGCATACCTAAAACTTCTTGTTATATTTCTAATAATAAGTCCATTATTAATCCAGTTTTTTCTACCTTCCGAATTAATTTGTTGAACTACCAATAAATTATAATAGGGGCTTTCATAATTATATTCAGTCCAACTGATAATTGCACCTTTTTTCTTATCACTATATAATACAGGAGCCCCGAGTCTATATAAATCATATGGTTCAGCGATTATAATTCCATTTTTCTGCCAATAAATAGAACCTTTAGAATTTATTTTTTGACCAAATATTATTCTTTCACTATATGCATCACTCCAAGTTATATAGGCCCCTCCTTCACCATCCTCACAAATTTGTATATAATCTTGAATACCTTCAGCAGTACAAATTGGAATTCCATTAACGTTCCATTGTATATCTCCTGTTGAATTTATTCTTTGAGCATATATATTATCACGTGAAGTAGGAGAATATCTATCATCCTCCCAAGTGAAAATTGCACCCCCTAATCCATCACTGCACATTACAGGTAAAGTTTGAGTACTATCCGCGGTACAAACCGAGACTCCTGAAGACCCCCAAAGAAAATTTCCGTTAGGATCGATTCTCTGAGCAAAAATGTCCCTTCCTGATTCATAAATCCTATCCTCCCATAAAATTATTGCCCCTCCTTCACCATCACTCATGATATCAGGGTGAACTCCCCCTGAATTCATATAAATATTTGAATCCACGACAAGAATTCCGTTAGTATCCCATTGAATATTCCCTGTTGAATTAATTCTTTGAACATATACATCACATAGAGTGCTAGAAGGATCATCTCCAGCTCTATAATCTCGCCATACAAATATCGCACCTCCAGTTCCATCACTACATATTCTAGGTGTTGCTTGACCTCCAATAGCAGTACAAATAGGCATACCATTTGGATCCCATTGCATTTCTCCAGTAGAATTTATTTTTTGAGCATAAATATCAAATTGATCCCAAACAGAACCACAATGCCATGTAATGATTGCTCCAGAATCTTCATCGCTACAAATATCAGAGCAATATAACCAATTATAATTAGGAGAAACAGGTATTCCTCCCGCAATCCACTGGGTGTTTCCATAAGAGTCTATTTTTTGAGCTTGTATTCTATCTCTTCCCCAAGTAACAATTGCTCCATTATTTCCATCAGTACAAATTCTAGAGGGTCCACTTGATCCACTAATAAATGTTGGATTATTATCTCCCAAAATTGTATATGATAATTCCAAGTCTCTTAAATTATAATCATTGGATGGTAAAGTAAAAGGTTTGATACTTGAATTAAGAGTTAAAATAGTCATAATAATTAAAAAACCTATAAAAAAAACCTTTAAGGACTTATTGAATCTTTTAATTACTAATTGCATAAATGATTATTTTTGTTTTTGTAATGATATAATAATATTATTCCTAAACTATTATATAGATAATGATTTTTTTATGTCAAATAAATATTCATCAATTTTCAATAACCATCAAAATCATCATTGCATCATAGACGGCTTATTTTTCCATTCTTTATCACGTATTTTTCATTCATTAAACTTGGATTCGTCTTAAATGTTTTCATGATTTGATGTTCAAGTTTTTTTTGGTTCTCAAGGATGTTAATAACGGGTGTTTCACCAATCGCCATTTGGGCTAATTCAGTAACGTAATACGATTTAATATTTTTATCAGTGGTATATTTAGATAACGTCACGTAACACCCCGTGCAGATGTGAGTAATTGCATCGGCATTTGCCTCTTCAGCTTCACGTGCTCTCTCTTGACCGATCTTGGTTGCCAAAGACCTATTTGAAAATAACACGGGAGTTCCGCAACATAGTGATTTTTCCCTATTATGTTTCATTTCTACGACTTCAGCACCAATAATTTCAAGAAATTCTCTTGGACCTTCGTATATTTTTTTATCTAAATTTCTCCATGGACAAGGATCCTGAAATGTAATTCTTTGATCTATCCTGTTTTTTATTTTTAACGTGCCCTCATGATACCTTTCAACTAAATAATCTATGATAGTTTGTCCCTCCATATTAAATTCTTTAATAATTGAAGGATACACCCCCTTTATCATTGTATCACATCCCGGACAGAAAGTAATGAGTTTTTGTATCCCAAGGTTTCTAAATTTTTCAAGTAATTCTAATCCTTTTATCCTTGCTTCATTTTTCCCAAAAGAAGAATAAACATGAGCACTACAACAATATTTCATTCCTCCTAAAATTGGGAAGTCATTTAATAAATCAGTCTTAGTGATCTCTGAAAATAAATAAGGAACTGCACAACCCACATAGAATATTTTATTACTTTTAGGGGGATTTTCATATTCTTCCAGTGCTTGCTGTTTTTTTTCCGTATCAAGTTCTAAACCAATACTCATTAAATTATGGGGAATTTCTTCAGTTATGAGACCTAAACAATTCACGCCTTTTTCGTAACGGTGCTTTAATCGTATTTCTCTTATAAGAGAGTATGGATTTGAACCTGTTGGACAAATAATATTGCAATAAGAACAATAAGCACAGCTCTTTAAAATCTTTCGTGAACGTTTCGTTTCGATCATTTGATTAATTTCTTTTTTTGCACGTTCTTCAGGTAATTGTAAAAATGGACATTGTTCAAGACATGAACCACATCGCTGACAAGTTTCTTCATTAAACACTGCTAAACATCTTTACTCGTTTTAAATAAATTTCGATTAAATAATATTATTGAAATTTTTTAAATATTATTAACCTCTATGAGATTTATTTAAAATAAAAATTTTCTCAATCATTATTGGTATCCTATTAATAAAAGTAATATTATACCATTATGAATATTTTCTTTTTTTTTAATTCTAAAAAATCATTTCTATTGCTATAAATTATAAGATTCTTTTGTAAAATCCTCTTAATTCTATACTTTAAAAATATTCGGATTTACGGCTCTATTCCCCTAAATAAACCAACATTTAATGATACTGATTCACTTCAATGAATTTATAAGTAAAATATAATGTTACTTTATTTAGAATTGAATTTAATTTGATGGAAGACTTAAAATATGAAACCATTTCATGAATGCATGAATGAATATAGAAAACAGATGGAGAAAGGAGACATCAAAAAAGCATATGTAGGATTGATGGAATACATTAAGGAATTGAGATTGTACTTTAAAAATACATATCCTGATTATTTCGTATCTGGGAGTATTTATCAGGGATACATGGACATGTCGTATTTTTCCTTCTTCCCAGAATCATTAAAACTTCGAAAATTGAAAGTTGCGATAGTTTTTATTCATGACACGATCAGATTTGAAGTTTGGTTAGCTGGATATAATAAACAGGTTCAAACAAATTATTGGAAATTGTTTAAAGAAAGTGATTGGAAAAAATACCGCATTCCATCAACGACAAAAGGTGCTGATTCTATTATAGAGCACATTTTAGTTGAAAACCCAGATTTTAGTGATTTAAATGCGTTAAAAAAACAAATAGAGAGAGGAACATTGAAATTTATTAAGGATATTGAGAACTTCTTATCTAAATATTAAAATTAACTATTAAATTTTGTCTCTTATATTTTTTAACGCCTTAATTTTTCTTGTAGCCCCTTCATGTCCCAATTCTTCGGCTTTAGCATAACATTTCAAAGCGTCCTCCACCTCATTGAGCTGCTCATGAATCACCCCTGAATTGAACCACGCCATGGCAAAGTTTGGTTCGAGCATGTTCACTTTTTTATTACATTCAAGGGCTTCTTCAAATTTTCCTTGCTTTACATAAATCATTCCTAGATTGATCCAGGCTTTCACGTAAGCGGGTGTGATTTTTATTGCCTTGGAATAAAAATCTATCGCTTCTTCGAGACGATTTCTATTTAGATATGAATTTGCTAAATTAAAGCAAACCGCATCGCTGCGAGGGTTAATTTTTAATGCCCGGTGATATGATTCAATAGCATCGTCAAAATTATTTTGTTTTTCGAAGATAAATCCGAGATTTCTCCATGCGTTAAAGTGATTTGGATTGAGATTTATAGCCTTTTTATAGTTATAAATGGCTTCCTTCAAATTGTCTTGCTTAAAAGCGGCCACTCCTTTTTTAAAAAAAACTTCGGCTTCGTCTCCCAAAATAAAGATTCATCTAAATTATTAACATTAAGTAAATACACTATTTGGTACTTAAAAAATCTCTTGGTAATTTTGTTATTATCTACAAATTCTTCATTCTATTTTTCTTTAAATACTTTAAAATCATATATTAGTTATCTAAAAAAAATATTGATAATACTACTATTCTTATTACCTATAAAATTATAGTTCTGATAAAATCATTGATTATAAGGAAATAAAGCTTTAAGCTAATCCGAAGATCATTAACTAACTACTTTATTTAATAACCTCATTGCATTCTATTCTACTAATTTAAGATTAAGTTTTTACTTGTTTTATTAACACTTATTCAAGTTATTTAAATTTTCCTTAGGAGATTTTCTTAGGAGAATTTTTCTTAGAAGAATGATTCCTATCACTCCCATTATTATTAAGATATCATACCCGGGTATAGATTCTGCTCCTGTATCCTCTTGATTTGTCGTACCAGTCACGACATCAGAGAGCTCTCCTTCTTGAAAGGAATCAACTGCAGAAATTTGGTAATTATATGATGTACCTGGTTCGAGTCCCGTGTCATTATAACTCGTGTTAGGAACAGTAATATTAGCTATATTTACTCCATTACGGTAAAGCATGTATATGATAACGTCAGTATCTAAGCTAGCGTCCCATGAGAGATAAATGCTCGTTTCAGTCGTGCTTACGATGGTTAATCCAGTTACTTTTGAGGGAGGAGGAATTTCCGATTCAGGTATGATTTCCATCTTCCAGAGGTCGTTTAACCAGTCATATATACCAGTTTCAGCACTTCCATATCCTCCAAACAGCCACAGATTCCCCTCCGCGTCAATACAAGATGTTGGAGCACCTCTCCCCCCGGGATAATTTTTAACATCGGGAATACCCTTGATCCCATATACGCCATTCGCGTTAGCTGTCTTATTCCCTGCCATCCACGTCCACATTCCAGAAGAAGTATTGTATTTCCAAACGTCATTTAAACACACCAGCCCACCAGTTTCAGCATATCCATATCCTCCAAAGAGCCATAGATCCCCATCTGCATCTGACCAAGAGATGGACCTTTCTCTACTTCCAGGATAATTTGTAGCATCCGGGGTGCCCTTGATCCCATACACCCCATTCAGGTTATAGGTATTATTTCCTGCCATCCATGTCCACACTCCAGATGAGATTTCATATCTCCAAAGGTCATTTAAACACCCCACTCCACCAGTTTCAGCATATCCGTATCCTCCAAAAAGCCATAGATCCCCCTCCGTATCAGTCCAAGAGAAAGGACATTGTCTAGAACTAGGGTAATTGTTGACATCAGGGGTGCCCTTGATCCCATACACTCCATTCAGGTTATAGGTGTTATTTCCTGCAATCCATGTCCACACTCCAGATGAGATTTCATATCTCCAGAGGTCGTTTAAATACTTAATTCCTGAATCATAACATCTTCCTCCGAATAACCACAGATTCCCTTCTACATCAGTCCAAGAGGTAGAACCATATCTACTTCCAGGGTAATTCTGAGCATCAGGCGTACCCTTGATCCCATACACCCCATTCACGCTAGAAGTTTTATTCCCCGCCATCCACGTCCACATTCCAGAAGAAGTATTGTATTTCCAAACGTCGTTTAAGGACCCACCGATGCCTGTTTCTGCAGATCCACTTCCTCCAAAGAGCCATAAATTTCCATCTATATCAGTCCAAGAGACAGCCCCAATTCTACTCCCAGGGTAATTATTAATATCAGGGATGCCCTTGATCCCATAGACACCATATACATCAAAAGTCTTATTCCCTGCCATCCATGTCCACAATCCAGAAGACATGTTATATTTCCAGAGATCATTATAGTACCCATTATCGCCTGATACCGTATCTTCACCCCATCCCCCGAACAGCCATAGATTTCCCTCTGCATCCATCCAAGAAGCGGAATCCTCTCTATTCCCAGGGAAAACTGTAACATAAGAGATTCCCTTGATTCCATATACACCATTCGCACTAGTTGTCTTATTCCCCGCCATCCACGTCCACATTCCAGAAGAAGTATTGTATTTCCAAACGTCGTTTAAGCTCCCACCATTGCCTGTTTCTGCAGATCCACTTCCTCCAAAGAGCCATAAATCTCCATCTATATCAGTCCAAGAAACAGCCCCAATTCTACTCCCAGGGTAATTATTGACATCAGGGGTGCCTTTGACACCATAGACACCATATACATCAAAAGTCTTATTCCCTGACATCCATGTCCACACTCCAGAAGAAATATTATATCTCCAGAGGTCATTGTAGTACCCATTATCGCCTGATACCGAATCTTCACCCCATCCTCCGAACAGCCATAGATTTCCCTCTGCATCCATCCAAGAATCGGAATCCTCTCTATTTCCTGGAAAATTCTCAATATTCGGAATACCTTTAGTACCATAAACGCCACTTACCCCATCTGTCTTATTTCCTGCCATCCATGTCCACACTCCAGATGTTATGTTATACTTCCATAGATCATTTAACCAGTTATATATACCAGTTTCAGCACTTCCATATCCTCCAAACAGCCACAGATTCCCCTCCGCGTCAATACAAGATGTTGGAGCACCTCTCCCCCCGGGATAATTTTTAACATCGGGAATACCCTTGATCCCATATACGCCATTCGCGTTAGCTGTCTTATTCCCTGCCATCCATGTCCATTCTCCAGATGAGATTTCATATCTCCAGAGGTCATTTAAACACTCCTCCCCACCAGTTTCAGCATATCCATATCCTCCAAAGAGCCATAGATCCCCATCAGCATCAGTCCAAGAAATGGACCTTAGTCTACTTCCAGGATAATTTTTAGCATCCGGGGTGCCCTTGATACCATATACCCCATTTACGTTAGAAGTTTTATTCCCTGCCATCCATGTCCACACTCCAGATGAGATTTCATATCTCCAGAGGTCATTTAAATGCACCACTCCACCAGTTTCAGCATATCCATATCCTCCAAAGAGCCATAGATCCCCATTCGTATCAGTCCAAGAGAAAGGACTTTGTCTACTTCCAGGATAATTTGTAGCATCCGGAGTTCCCTTGATACCATACACCCCATTCAGGTTAGAGGTATCATTCCCCGCCATCCATGCCCACACTCCAGATGAGATTTCATATCTCCAGAGGTCGTTTAAATACTTAATTCCTGAATCATACCATCTTCCTCCGAATACCCACAGGTTCCCTTCTACATCAGTCCAAGAGGTAGAACCATATCTACTTCCAGGGTAATATGGTGCATAATAAGGAGTACCCTTGATACCATACACACCACTTACCAATTGTGTTTTATTCCCCGCCATCCAACCCCATTTAATAATAGAGTTACTCTTTGAGGTTTTTAAAGAAATTTCATCATTAGAATTTGATTCAATGACTCGTTCGGAACACATTATAGAAAGTGTCGTGCAAAACATAAATATGAATAAAAATAAAACAAAAAATGACGATATGTTCTTTTTTAATCTTTTTTGCATTAAATCTTCGCCATCATTTTATCTTTTTATAATTGAATTAGCCTTACTTTTTAAATTTTTTCCCAATTTGAGGTCAATGAATTCATGAATCACATCAGCTGGATGACACGACCTTGAATCATTCTGATTTCAATCTTGATAATTTTTTTAGTGAATAAATTTTCTTAGCGAAATAGTCTAATTCTTTTTTATTCTTTACAAATTCTTCAATCTATTTTTCTTTAAATACTTTAAAATAATGCATTATCTATCCTAAAAAAAATCATATTAAACTATGTTTTTTGAAAATTGTTATGAAGGAAGAATGAAACGTGAAAGGGGTGTAGAATGAGTATAAGCGAGCTTTATTCAAAAGGATGTATTCAGAAAAAAATTTACTCGAATGGTCAACTCGCGATATATATCAATGATGTCGACGGTCAACCATTCGCGGAGCTCTCCGTATCGAAAGATTGCGTCTTTCTTGAGCAGGACGAGTTTATTTTAAAAGACTATTCTGAAAATGCCGATCTCGTTGAAAAATTGGCAAATTTAGAAGTAATTGAACTCACTGATAGGTTTGTCTTGGTCGGATCTCACGTGTGTCCCATTTGTAAAATCTTAATTTGACTGTTTAAATTCTTTTAATGTCTCTAATAGTTTTGTTGATTTTTTCGCGCTTAATATTAACCTTTTTCGGGAACGTGTCATTCCCACGTATAATAACTGGCGATTCCTTGGAGATGTAAACATATCCACTTCAGGAATGATGATTGTATCACATTCCAAACCCTTAGTCCCATGAATCGTTCCTATTACTACACCTGGATCTGAATAATTATGATTCGCTAAAGCCTTCCATTCGATTCCTTGTTGCTTGAATTGGTCAAATAATGGGTGATCATAACCCCTTTTTTCCATGTTATGCTTGAAGAGTATTAAAATTTCTTGAGGTTTTTTTAAAAGTCTGGCGATTAGTTCAGCGAGTTGTTCACATTCTTCTCTTTGATTATTAGAAATGATGATTTCAACGATACCATGGGTTCCGATAAATTCTGCTGTGGGAATAAACTCATCAAATTTGTTTAATAAGTTCTTGATAAATTCAGGCAGGGCGGCTTGAGCCAACATGCCAATTTCTATTGGTGTTCTATAGGATTTATCAAACCGTTTTACCCGACCTCTTGCTTGAATACCAACGTCAGACCAGTGGAAGCGCTTTCGAGCATAAATTCCCTGTATTCCATCACAAGTAATGAGCAAACAATTCGAATCAGGATTTAACGCAAGCGTGATCGCTTGGAACCAATCTTTTTCGAAATCTTGCGCCTCGTCAATTAAAATTGCATCATATAACACTTTTTTATCCCAGAGGTCTTCCATTGTACTGATTAACATCTTTGGAACAACAGTCTGGAAAAAATCGTCGAGTTTTTGCTCTCTTTCTGCTTTAAGACTTGCTTCTTCATACAAGCGTGAAAATTCGGAATTTGAACTTAAGATATATTGCCTTGCCCATCCATGGAAAGTACTAATCGTAATGTCTGCCTCATAATCAAGGGGATTTAACAAGTGAAAGAGTTGTTTCTTGAGCAACTTGTTATAACATAGAATTAAGATTTTCCATTCGGGATGCTTTAATGCTAAATTTCTCGCGCGGGCAATCAACAAAACTGTTTTTCCACTTCCTGCAACTCCAAATACTAATCGGTGGCCATCCCCGATTTTCCGAGCCATACGTTCTTGCTCTTGATCTAATAATTTTATCATATTTTCAGCTGTGAAGAATTGTGACAGGTCTGCTTGCTTGCGAGTCGGTAAACGGCTTGTTGGAACGATATTTCCCCGAAGAATCTTGAAATCTTCGTCGCTTAATTTAAAATTGAGGGGCAATATTTCACTGAGATACTGTTCAAAATTATCATACCTCTTGATAGTTTCTTTATAGCAGGTCTGAATTCGTTTTGGAGCTACGTTTCTGATTTCTTCTGCGACATTATCTTGTTTTGAAATTTGACTGAAAACAACTAATAAGGTAATTGGAATGTTTATATTGCTCGGAAATTGACAAAAGTTAACACGATCCTTCACCGCGCGCCAATAATGATTGATTTGATCATAGGGATTTGTGATGCTTTCATTTATATCATCCCGCAAATATTCCCAATTTCCAGATTTACTGATGGTTTTAAGAAATTCAGCGAAATAATCTTTTATTTCCGCGATCAAAATACCAAATTTGGGGGATAATATGAGAAAATCGGGGCGGAGTCCACCGAGATATGGTTCGACATAACCGATAACGTGTGGATTTTTTTCGGTAAAAATTTTTAAGCGATTGTAGAATGATTTTTCCCCAGGAGTGGCGTTCGGTGGAGGTTTATTGAGCATTTTAAAGAAGTGCTAAAAAATTGTAAAATAGCTATTGAAAAATGATTTTACCATAGCTATAAAAAATAGAGTGATATAGAGAGAGATAATGATACAAATTGTATCTATAAAGAAATCAAATTATAATTAAAATTTAAAAGTCTATTTTCATTGTTAAGAATTGTCTATATTAATTTAATCAAATTTTTTAGTAATCAATTAAAACTATAATTTTATAATTGATTATATAATTTGATGAATTCAGTTTTATCAAATAAATATCCTTCCTTATCTTTAGTTATAATCTCTTTAATAAATTTCCTTCTCAAAATTCCCGCAACTTGGTATGCATCAGTTTCATATCTTTCAAGCGGTTTGGCATTAGCAATTTCTCGACTTGATAATCTTTTATTTTGATTATATAAGAATTCTAAAATTGCTAATGTTAATTCCGAATCTGAGATATAATATGTCAAATAATCTTCTAGAATTTTTTCTAATTTTTGTTTTATATCTTTTTTTTTATTTAATTCTTCCCATTTACTTAAATAATCAGAATATTTAGCACCACAGATTGCTTTCTCTTCTGGTATGAAAATAGTGCATATCCAATGATTTGGATCATCTATATTAAAAGATTTTTTTAGTTCTTCAATTTTTTTTTCATGTCCATTATCACACTCAATAGTTTTTTTTTTTTCAAATATATTATCTATACTGTACTTTTTAGCTCTACAATCATGCTCATATTTACCTATCCATTTATGCTGCATAAGAAAACCCTGATTCATCCTATATACATATAAATTAAGTGGATCTCTACTATCATCATGCTTTGAACTTTTAGTGAATAAAAAATTTATTAGAGAATGACCTTCTACATCTCTTAATTGTAATTTTACATCATCAGACGTATTTTCTAATGGTATGTGAAAAATACCTTTAGTCTGCTCCATTTTACTTGAAATTTTCATTTGTTCTGTATATTTTTTTATATGATCCCAGATATTATAGCTTTCTTGATGAAAAAGCATATTTTTATCTCTATCACTTTTTAACGATCTTTCACATTCATCGAAATATTTAATAGCTGCTTTTATTATATCATCAAAATTTATTCTGATAAAATTACTAGTTTCTTTAAATGTTTCATAGATATTATACAATATATATCCTAAATTCCTTACTGATCCAAAAACACATTTGAAAAGAAAAATTAAAAAATCTGAATTATCGCTACCAACTGAAAATATATTATTGAATTTAAGATATTTATGTTTTTGATCACCAAACAATATTTTATTATAGTATATGAACTTTTTTTCTAATAGTTCTTCTAAGACTTTAGCTCCTTGTTTCATAATATTTTCATAAGAATAGGTTTGCAAATAATATGATAAATCAATATCTTCTATTGATATTTTTACCGATCTAAAAATTTCTGAAGTTAAGAAATTATCTTCAGGATAAACTGCTATTTTAAAAATTATTCCCATTTCTGTTAGAGGTATAAATAAATGTTCAAAAAATATCTTTTGTATCAATGATGTGTAATCACGGCGACTAGGAACGATATCTGAAAACTCATCTAATAATAGATATATTTTCACATTGAAATTTTCTTTTATCTTATGTAGAATATAAAAAACCTCTCTCGAAAGTTCTTTAATAGAATTTGATAATTCATCATCTTTAACTCTAATCATATCTTTAATATCATTATAAACTTCCAGTAAATTTTGATTAATTTTTGTATTTAATTTTTCTAATGCCTGTTTATATCTTTTTTGATCCATTTCTTCTTGAGATTGAAACATAAATTCTTCATTTAGATCTATATATTTCTGAATAAAAGAAAAATATTTCATTTTCTCATTTAAATCCTCCAATAAATTATCCAATTCATCTATTACACCAGATTTATTCTTATTAAACACTCTCCTAAGCTTGTTTATTCTTTTTGATAATTCCCCTTTTATTAAAATAAAAATTTTTAAGTAAAAAGTAAATATTAAATGGGATTTTTCAATCCCAGGTATGGCTCTATAAATATCTTTTAAGTCCAAATATATACTTATTTTATTTTTTTCTTTTTCTAATTTATGTTGAGAATAAATGAAATAAAAAGATTTTCCAGTCCCTCTTCTTCCTTGAAAAAAATAACTTTTATGTTCTAACAACTTTATTAGAACATTATCATTTTCCTCATTGAAATCTTTTGAAAATAATGGAACAAATGTATTTAATACAATTTCTCTTAGCTGCTGTTTTATTGGTGTTCTTAAATCTTCAGATAACTTTTCAACAAATTTGACAATTTCTATATTTGTAGCTAAAGCTGACTTTGGTATATAATTATTTTTATTTCCCAAATCATAACACTCTCCTAACTTATTATTTTAAAAAGGTTCTCAGTTTCTTCTTCAAAGTTCTTCAGTTTATTTTTATCTAAACTAATTTGAAAATTAAAGAAGAATTCAGAAAGTTTTGATATTGTAATATTCAATTGCGAAATATTTTTTAATTTAAGGTTATACTTTATTAAAATTAAATTTCTTATACATTTACTAATTGATTTTTTAATATCTTCATCAAGTTGATTCTTTTTATTCTTATAAATTTCATAAATATACAATTGAATATTATCCAGAATATCATAATATTTCTTTAGTCTCCTAATTTTATTAGATCTTCTAAATTCCAAAATTAATACTATAACAGAGATGATGGTAACTAATCCTACTATACAATTAAAAATATTAAAAAAGAATTCAATATCATCCATAATCCTTCTGTGATTCTTATTTTTAGTTATAATAGCTAATTTCTTTATTTAATACTTGGAAAAAGTGCAAATAAAAATTTTTATTATTATACTAACAAAGGGCTAGAATTTAAAGTTTTTAATATAAACTTAATTTTTATTATAATATTAATGATTCTCAAACTTATTTGAAATTAAGAAAGGGAGAGGTAATAAGGAAAAATTCAGAGCTAAAATATCCATTATTCAGTTTGACAAAACTTATATCGTGTGGATTGTTTTCAGTAAAGTTTTTATCGCAAATTGTTAAACTTCTTTTTGATGGAGGTTATATTAGGTTGTTATTTAATAAACTTTTTATGTAAGTGCTAAAAATTTATAAAATAACTACTGAAAAATGATTTTACCATAGCTATAAAAAATAGTGTGTTATATAGGGAGATAGGAAGGTTATATCATTTATTTCTTTTTGTTAATCTATTTCAAGTTATTTTTTTTTAATTTTATAAAGGTTTATTGAAAAATCTCCTTGAAACTAACAAAACTATTTAAGTGTTGCGGTTACCTTAGTGAAAATTAGCGCTATATCTTGCACTTCCTCTGCAAATA
>JBHLME010000094.1:0-17517 GCA_048938445.1 Promethearchaeota archaeon
CGACTCGGCTGGTAATCTCAACACCGGACCAACTTATACGCTCTATAAAGACACCGTTACTCCTTCGCTTACTGTTGATGCCCCTGGTGATGGCACCTACCATAATTCGATTTTTAATGTCCAAGCAACCGCCACTGACACCTACTTCGACTCGGTGTGGTATGAATATGGTGGCACCAAGTACCTGCTGACCAGCACCGTGGCAGAACCCCTGAATGGTGGTATCTGGTCAAGTTTAGCTGATGAGCAATCGTTCACGATCCAATTCTTTGCCAACGATTCTGCAGGTAATCTCAATACAGGTTCCATTTACACTTTATATAAGGACGTTATTGCTCCACGATTAATTGTTAATTCCCCCACTAATTATTCCTATCTTAATGCTATACCATTAATCAATATAACTGTTTTCGATGAATTCCTAGAAGAGGATTTTTTCACTTATACAGTAATGGGATATTTTCCAATTAATAACGATTTAACAAATAACACGGCAATTTTATTAGATGTAAATATTTGGAATAACATTGATCCAGGACAGTTCGAAATCGTTATTTATAGTCGTGATAGAGCTAATAATATTAAACAAATATCTATTATATTGCATAAAGATCTTCTTGCACCTCAAATTGATATTATAACTCCCGTAGATTTAACTTATTTAAATAGTATTCCAAATATTCAAGCTAATGTTAATGACATGTACTTTGATTCATTATGGTACGTAATTGATGGAACCAAAATAATGCTCACTAATGGTATTTCAGAGCCACTTGACTCCGGAATCTGGTCTAGCTTGTCAGATGAACAGTCATTCATAATCGAGTTCTATGCGAATGATTCTGCGGGTAATATTAACGGTTCATATTCCCTAACTTTGTTTAAAGATATTGTAACTCCATTGCTAACTATCATTGCACCTATAAATAATACTATAATAGATGCTATACCAATGGTGCAAGCAACGGCTTATGATACCTATTTTGATTCAATTTGGTATGAAGTTGAGGGAACAAGAGTAATGCTGTCCAATGGTATTTCTGAAGCACTTGACTCTGGTATTTGGTCTAGCTTATCTGACGAAGAGTCCTTTATAATCGAATTTTATGCGAATGATTCTGCAGGTAATATCAATAATACTTTTTCACTAACATTACATAAAGATATTAAAACACCTGATATCACTATTGAAATTCCATATCAAGATAACGATATTTTTGGGAAGGATGCACCTCCTTTTAGGATTTTTATTGATGAGACCAATCTAAATACCACTTGGTACTCGTTATTTATAAATGGAACAATTTGGTCTGAAAATATAATCTTAGCACCAGGACAGATATCAGGTTATATTGATACAGATTTATGGAATAGTTGTAATGCAACTGTAATAATTAGGTTTTATGCCAATGATACCTTAGGGCATATTAATCATGCTGATAGGATAGTTTTTAGGGATATCGAAGCACCAGTTATTACAGTAATTGATCAAATACCTCCTAATGATTATGTATCAGGGGAGATCTCACCAACTTTACAGATACAAAAAGGTAATGATGTTAACTCTACATGGTATTCAATATTTATTAATAGTACCTATTGGTCTGAGAATATTACTTTTACTGAGGATGTTGTTACAATTGATCAAGCAGAATGGGCTAAATGTGGAAATGGTACTGTAGAAATCATGTTTTATTGTAATGACTCATATGGAAATATTGGTTTTAGTAATATATTGATGGAAAAAGATATGTATTCTCCTATGGTATTGATTGATATATATCCACTTGAGCAAGATCCTTACTGTAACGAACCACCATCATTTAATATATCCGCAATTGAACCTCATTTACATAAAGTTTGGTATGGAGTAGAACAAGGTACATTTGGTTATTGTAGTCAAAATATTTCATTATCAAATTATATTAATCAACAACTTGATATTGGAATATGGGATGATTTAGAAGATGGTGAATTTAAAATATATGTTTATATGAATGATACTGCAGGAAATTTTAATTATACTTTGATTTCATTGAAGAAGGATACTTCAGCACCTCAATTTGTAATTAATTCACCTGATTTACCTGATCAATATTC
Organism: Promethearchaeota archaeon; assembly: GCA_048938445.1. Taxonomy (GTDB): domain Archaea; phylum Asgardarchaeota; class Lokiarchaeia; order Sigyniarchaeales; family SOKP01; genus FT1-020. The sequence continues at coordinate 2,101 of JBHLME010000094.1, forward strand.
CTGGAATTCAGAACCATGCCTTAACATTACAGTATTAGATCCAAATCTAGATGATTCTACTTTTATATGTATTGTTAGAGGATTTTGGTCTATGAGTTTGACAAATAATACGAATGCATATATTGATTCAGATATATGGGATTTACTCGGTAATGGGGAATTTCTAATATGGATAGAGGCTGCGGATACTTTAGGACATAATAATAGGATAAATTTTACTTTATATAAAGATACAAGTGCGCCAATTATATCAATAAATTCACCTGAAAATGGAACTTATTATAAGCAAGAACCAATATTGAATATCTCCTCCACTGATCTAAACCACGACACACTCTGGTATAGAGTCTTCCAAGAGCAAGGTTCCGTGGATTATTGGAGTGATGATATATCTCTAATAAATAATTCCGATCAGCAGCTTTTAAATGATATCTGGCTTGATTTAAATGAAGGAATGTTTATCATTTATTTATTTGCAAATGATACGTTTGGATATCTTAATGATTCTTGTAGTTTAACATTTTATAAGGATACAGTATTGCCAACAGTATCAATCAATAGTCCGAGTGAATTCGATCTTTTTGGAAGCACCCCTCCAAACATTATTATTGATATCAGCGACTCAAGTGGTATTGTTACAAGTTGGTATCGACTCATCGGGGACATCACGACTAGTAATTATCCTTGGACGGGTGAGATCGATCCTGCGGCATGGATCCAAGTAGGCAATGGCACGGTGACCATCCGGATTTATGCCAATGATAGTGCGGGAAATGTAAACTTTGACGAGGTTATCGTGAGAAAAGACATTACTCCGCCTGACATTCAAATCAATAACCCCGGAGAATTTGACTTGTATGGGCTCGATGGTCCCGGTGTTTCTGATCTTGACGTGGATTTTACCGACCCTAGTGGCATTGATACACGTTGGTATCGACTCATCGGGGACATCACGACTAGTAATTATCCTTGGACGGGTGAGATCGATCCTGCGGCATGGATCCAAGTAGGTAATGGCACGGTGACCATCCAGATTTATGCCAATGACAGTGCGGGAAACGTGTACTTTGAAGAGGTGACCGTGAGAAAAGACATTACTCCGCCTGACATTCAAATCAATAGTCCAGGAGAATTTGACTTGTATGGGCTCGATGGTCCCGGCATTTCTGATCTTGACGTGGATTTTACCGATCCGAGTGGCATTGATACACGTTGGTATCGACTCATCGGGGACATCACGACTAGTAATTATCCTTGGACGGGTGAGATCGATCCTGCGGCATGGATCCAAGTAGGTAATGGCACGGTGACCATCCGGATTTATGCCAATGACATTGCGGGAAACGTGTACTTTGAAGAGGTGACCGTGAGAAAAGACATTACTCCGCCTGATATACAAATCAATAGTCCAGGAGAATTCGATTTGTTTGGAGAAACTGCTCCTTCTAGCGTTGATATGGATGTAGAAATCACGGATCCTAGTGGAGTTGATTCCATGTGGTATAGGTTATGGAATGGAACAATCTTTACAGATATAACTGACTGGTTAGGATATATTGAACAAGCCGATTGGGAGCAAGTTGGCAATGGTGATATTACAATTTGCATTTATGCAAATGATACAGTTAACAATATTCAAAACACAAATATAACCGTAATAAAAGATATTGATGCACCAACAATTCAAATCAATGGACCAGATGAAAATGAAAAATTTGGAATCAATCCTCCCGAATTTAATATTACTATTATAGAAGGAGGAGGTGCTACAAATTTAACTTGGTATCGTATATGGAATGGTACAAATTGGTCAGAAAATTATTACTTCACTGGAACTACTGGTACTATAAATCAAACAGCATGGTCTCTTTTAAGAAGTGGGATGATTACAATTGAATTTTGGATAAATGATATATTATCTAATGAGGGTTGGAGATCAGTAACTATTGAAAAAGACATAGATGGACCCATAATCACCATAATAAGTCCAGATGAAAATCATCTGTGTGGAACCACACCTCCATCAATCTCAATAACTTTTAGTGATAGTTGTGATATTAATGAAACTTGGTATCAATTAATTGGTGATGATGCTACTGGTTATTATAACTGGACAGGTATGATTGATCCTGATTTATGGGGTTCAATATCGAATGGAACGGTTGAATTATGGTTCCTTGCTGAAGATAAATTAGGAAATTATGAAGAAAAATCCTTATTATTACGTAAAGATTGTATTGCCCCTTCTATCTCAATAATATTACCTCAAAACAATCAATATGTAGATAGTGGAGCACCGTTTCTTGAATTATTTATTAGTGATCCTAATTTAGGTAATCAATGTGATTGTTGGTATTCTATAAATGGTGAAACCCCCTTGTATTATTTTTCATGGAAACCAAATATGATTATAAAGATAGATCAATCTTTATGGACAGGTATATGGGATACCTTATCGCATGGTGATACAATTGAAATTCAAATATTTGTTAACGATACAGTTGGCAATCTTGGCTCGGAAGTAGTGACGGTAATAAAATTTGTTGAGGAACCATTTGATTTGTTCAAAATATTATCAGGTCCAATGGGAGTAATTATAACAGGTGCTATTGCGATTGGTATGACTCCATTATCCATTGGAGTTGTAAGGAGCAGGTTCTATAAATCATTGGCTAAAAAAGATAAGAAAAAAATTATAATGATTTTCCTTTTTTCCTTTTTATTATTATCGATGATTTTAATATATTTACTAATACCATGAGAGGAATAAAGGTAATTTTATTATAATTAAAAATTCTTATTAGATCCTAATTAGTAGATAAGAATTATAACAATCCATAAAATGTCAAAAAAAGAAATTAAAACTAAAGAGTTAATTCGAGAATATTTATTAAATGAAGGGCTTCTGCGAGAAAATTTACCTGATCCTCAATCTAAATTTGAATTCGGATTTATCTTTTCTTTCCCACCGGGACAAGAGAAACAAAAAATGAGTGTTTTTAAACTAAAAAATAAAAACTTTATTATAATAGTACTTAGAACACAACTTTCTCAATCTCATATTAAATTTCTACAATCTTCAAAAGATGATATTGCTTCTAGATTTTTCAGAGCTTTAAGGAGATTTTTCATTATTAAAGAAGTTTATTTTCGAATTGAACTCCAAAATTATAGATATGAAATAAATGATCAAATTTTTATTAATAAAGATGGATATATTTCAAAAAATAAGTTTTATAATAGTATTAAAAAGCTTTTTTATTGTTTTATATATAGAGGAATATTCATTAGGGAAACTTAAATCACCAGATAAATTTTATTCTAATTTTGATTTTTCTTTATATTCATAAATATTTTTAACATTTATTAAAAAGAAATGAAAATCTTAGTAGGATATTATTTAAAATTAAAAATAAAAATCATTTTTAACCTAAAGGCTTATGTAAATTCAAAAGATATAAATAAGTTGATTTTATTTTAATTTCTAATCGAAATTTGAAGGTATTATGAAAATATTAAAGCAATTAATTAATCATATTTTAAAAGCAAGGACTAAATTAACAAAAAAGCAATTTTTTATAAGAATAAAAAAGTAAACCATTAAGAAATATTAATCCCATTTTTTCATAGGACAAAAAGGAACCGCAAATTAATCAAAAAGTTTAAATACTGATAAATCATAACTATACATTGATATTTCTTTAAAGAAATATCAAGTTTTTATGAAATCCTAAGGTGATGAAAGCAGATTAGAACGGATGTTTCCAATGAAGAAACCATGGAAAGTTATTCTAGAAATACAAAATGGATACTTATTACATCTGTTCTTGTGAGTGTTATGTTTGGAGTTGGTGCTGGTATTGGTTTGGTTATTTTTTTTGAAGAAAATAATACAAATCAAATTGTATTACCTGAATTTATCAATGGGAATGAATACGTATCAATACGTCAACAATGTACGTCAGCTGATCACATTGTCCAACAAGGTTGGATTGATTGTACAGTTAACATTCCTTATGAAATTCCTTACAATATAGAAGAAGCAGATCTTGCAGATTGGTCAATAGTCTGTGAGGTTATGGGAGGTTATGAACCTCTCTCAACTCAAGTTACTTTATACCAAGAAGTAAATGGTCAAACTATCTGGTTAGGCTTGCTCAAAGTTGAATGGGAGCACACCTTTGATCCAGGTACATGGCCTGTCCCATCAGTTGGATGTACACCAGACATTTGGACTGGTACTTTCCACTTATGGGATTGTAACAACCCTATATTATCATGGAGCAGTTATTACCCTGAGATGTTGGGAGACTGCATTATATTAGGTGATAAATCAGGTTTATTAGAAGATGTCAAGCCAGTTGACATTGTGATCAACACCAATTGGGAGGGTTGCACTCCATTTGATGTAATATTGATACAAGAAAATTTATTCTCAAAAACCAACTCCATATAAATTTTCATCATCCATGTATCTAGAATTCCTTTTTCTAATTCTAATCTTTTTTTTTTCATCTAATTTTTATGTATATTTTTCTAATTTTTTAAATTACTATTGATATTTTTAAGCTAATTAAATCTGTAGAAAATAATAATTTTCAGTAGATCCTTGTAGAAATCATGGATTAAAATAATTAGTTTAAGTTAATATTAGAATTTCTAATTTATCATAGGAAATAAAAGAATAATATTATTGGTTACATTTAAGATTAGGCTTGAATTATTTAATTTATAATGAGGGATTGAAATGTAATAGACCTCAAGATGATCATAATATAATCTAAAAATGATGCTTAACAAACTTGAAGAAATTAATGGTATAGGAAAAATACTTCTTAATAGGCTTAGACATAAGGGGATTGATACACTAGAAAAAATAATATCAATGAATATTGATGAATTAGAGAAAATCCCTGGGATTGGCAAGGCTACTGCTTTAAAATTAAAAAAGTTCGCGATTGATACTCTGAAAGAAAATAAATTTATTGATAAAAAATCTGAATTTAAAAACACGCTAAAAATTGTCAAACCTATTGTTCCTAAAAAAAGTGAAGAGAAAACCCCAATAAAACTTGAAAAACCCGTTATTCCAATTAATAAAAATTTAATCGAAATTAAGATCACCCCTAAAGCAATTAGTCCACAATTAACTAAAACAGAGGAAACTCTAAATAATTTAATGAAAAATCAAATTAGCAAATTTCCTATCAAAAAACAGACAGTTGAATTACCAAAGGAAAAGGAAAAAATTAAATTACACAATAGAAATCAAAAAAATGAATTACCTAGAAAAAAGAAAACAAAAAAATTACTTAAAAAAAATCATGAAACTAAAACTCCACTTAAAACATTTTTTCCACATGATATAATGCAAAAAATAAGATTTTTACATCATAAAATTAAATATTTAGAAGATATTTTGAATAGAGGTAATGAACCAATCAAGTTAGATAACCTTGATTATATTTTAGATTATGTGAAAATATTAAATGTGAATTATAAAACTCAAAGTCATGTAAGAATTTTTAAAGAATTAGAGTTCATTTCTAGTTTTCATGATCCACTGATTAATAAGAAAATTGAAATTTGGGATTTAATGTTTGAGTGTGCTTGGGCTTTATGGATTTTGGCACGAATTTATGCTGAATTCTCCCATAAATATGAATCGATTAAGGATTATAAAAACGCGCTTGTGTCTATGGTCGAAGCTAGTAAATATTATAAAACCGCGGCGTATTTTAGTGCCGCTTGCACTCGCCAAGAAGATTTAGGGAAATCTCTCTCATGTGATAATCTTGAATTAGAATCTGAAGAAGCACGCATTTTAGCACAAAGTCTTGCTGCTGAAAAAGAAGAAAAAGATGGAAATTACATTTTAGCTTCAAAGATATATTCTGGTTTGAGTGCACTATCAAAGAGATTTTTATATTTAAAAAAGCACGAAAAAATTAAAGAACACTCAATAACTGCCCAATATCATTATGATTATGGAATGGCTTATTTTTTAAAAGCTAAAATGTTAGATTTAGGGTCATATTCTGATGAAGAAGAGAAAACAGCATTCCGTCAAAAATCGAACTATTATTTCTTTAAAGCAGAAGAAATTTGGCAGGATATGAGACATAATTTTGAAGATCTTTCATTGCGTGAACTGAAGAAAATAGATCATAACTTATTAATAGTAAATGATTATATTATCGAAAATGATGCTGAAATCTTACCAAATAAAGAACTTGATAATATTCCAGAAATTGAACCAATCATAGCAATTCCTGAAAATGTTGCTCCATTCCTTCCAAGAACTACCAATTATTTAACTAAATTCGGTCCTAAACATATTGAATTTAGCAATTATAGGAAATTTAAAAATATAAAGATTGAACATCATAGTAAGTCTAATGAAATGGAAAGATTAAAGAACAAAAAAGCGGCTATTAAACAAACTATTAAAGAACTTAAAATGCTCTATAAAAAAAGTGATATTGATGTAAATAAGTTTTCAGAACTATTAGAAAAATATATCTTTGAATTAAAAACAATTGAAAACAATTTAAAAAAAATTAAAGAAAATTATCAAAACACAAACCAAGGAAAAGAACCAGTTAGAAGTGTTCGATTGATAAATTAACATAAATATTTTTTATAGTTTATAATTTTACTTATACGGTGGTAATTATGGTTAAAAAAAATTTCAAATTGTTTGATTTTTTCAGAACTCTTTGGCCATTTTTGGTAATAATCATAATAATTTTCTTTTTTTTTATAGATATCATCTTAGCAATATGGATTACATTTATCTTTTTAATAATTTCTTTGCTAGTTTACCTTCCTTCCCTTTCCTTCAAGTCTCGCTTAGTAAATTTAATGAATAAACACCTCAAAATTGAAGATATTGAAATATCACATAAAGCTGGAAAGGTAATAGAAGAAATTAGGGAATACATGCATGAATTATCACTTAAACAAAAAAATAGAGATTGGTTAATCGTGCACTTGAATAATCGCTATATCTATTATAATGCTGAAACTATTAAAGCATACACCCAACTTTATTATAGAGGCTATACTGATAAACAAATATTTGATAATATGAATGATCTTGTCAAGTTAAAAACAAGATCCGAAGTTAAGGCAATCGAAAATACTCTAAAATTACATGATAGACTTGTAAAAAGAGACATAATAATGGAAAAAAAACCTATAAGAATTGATAAGTATCATCAGAATTTAAAAAAATTAGGAAAAACTTAAACATTAACATAACATTCCACAGACTTTTTTTATATTTAATATTATTTAATACGATGGTATTTATTTTTTTACAAATTATTTATTGTAATGAATGTGGGGATTGTTGCTTATTAGATTGTAAAAGTGAATCTTATGATGGAGGTTCATGTACCCATCCTGAAAAAAGTGTTTTTTGTGAAATGTTTCCAATATCCATTATTAGAAATAAATATTATCTCAGACAATGTAAAGGAGTCGCTTTTGATCTTCTTCCTATAAACATTTTAAATAGAATTATTGATCGCTTAAACCAAGGAGAAGAAAATTTTGAAGTAAAAACAAAGGAACTTCATTTTAGTATATCTTCTTAATAGAATTAAAGTAATAAAATAAATAAGACATTATTCTACCATGCTAAAGGTTCCGTCTTCAGCTCCACAACTTGGGCATTTCTCAGGAATATCATCTAAATCAAAATCGCTTCCGCATTTATCACATTTCCATTTCATGGCTCATAACTCGTCTATTCTAATAGAAAAAATTTTAACTATAAAATTAAAATAGTTAGATATTATAAATTTTTGCATAAAGTATTAGTTCCAATTACTAAATTGATTTAACTCTATTTATTTTAAATATTTGAATATAATGTTTCAAGTTCTGCTTGGGAAAGATTTATTTCAGCAGCTTTCGCATTTGACTCAATATGTTTAATGTGCATTGCTTTAGGAATTGTAATAACATTGTCATGATTAATTAACCAAGCAATTGCTATTTGCTGAACTGTGGCATCATGTTGAGAAGCTAATTTTTCCATTTTTTCTTTCATATCGCCTCTCAATCTTTTTAATCCTGTATGTCCTAGTGGACTATATGCAGTTAAAGTTACTCCTTCTTTTTGATAGTATGGTAATGAATCATGAATGTGTTTTTGTTTGCCAATATTTGCATGTAATTGATTACAGACTAATTCCGCTTTTTTTAAAATGCTATTTCCCTTTTTAAACTGTTTTACAGAATAATTACTTACTCCAACATACCTGACTTTCCCTTCATTTAAAAGTTCTTCAAGTAAAACCATGTGTTTCTTTATTTTACTTCCAAAAAATGAAGGAAAATGAATTAAATATAAATCAATCGTGCTGATACCAAGCCTTTCTAGACTTTTATAACACGCTTTTTTCATTGAGTTATATCCAAAGTGTCCAGGGAAAATTTTACTCGTTATAAATAAATCATCACGATTGTAATCCTTGATGACCTCTCCTATAAGTCTTTCTGAAGCACCAAGACCATAAAATTCTGCTGTATCTATATGCGTGATTCCTAATTCAATACCTTTTCTCAATGACTCTTTCCATTTCTCATAATAATTCTTATCTTGACCTTTCTTTATTCCCCATGTACCTTGACCAAGAACAGGAATCATTTCTCCTGTTTTCCCTAATTCTACCTTTCTCATAATAATAACAAGTGTAATTTATATTAAATCTTATAATGCGTCTTTATTTAATATTATCATTTAAGGTTTTAAATTCTAAATTAATCATACAAAAATAAAAGAGTATTATTCCTTTTTTTTCAAATCATATCCAGATTTATATTTGGTTATAATTTAATATATAATAACTTTATAAGGAAGTGCAAATAATGGCAACAAATATAAAAAGTTCGACCTTCACGTACAAAGACCAAGATGGAATAGAAATCAATGTATATAAATGGGAACCAGAAAGTTCACCTAAGGCCGCAATCCAAATCATACATGGGATGGCAGAGCATGGTAAAAGATATGAAAGAATTGCAGGTTTTTTGTGTAATAATGGATATATATGTTATGCTGATGATCATCGAGGTCATGGAAAAACTATTGAATTAAATAACATGCCCCCTGGATATTTAGGAGAAAGTGGATGGGATGGAACGGTTAAAGCAATTCATCAATTATCTACTATTATTAAAGAACAACACCCTCAAATTCCACTCTTTTTGATTGCTCATTCGTGGGGGTCATTTATGTGTCAAGATATAATGCAAAGATGGAGCCCTGAATATAATGGTGTAGTTTTATCTGGTTCAAGTGGTAGTCAAAGTAGTACTCAGCTTAAAATAGTAAAAACCATTGCTAAAAAACAAATCAAGAAGCTTGGACCGAAGGAACCGAGTGAGAAGATGGATGACTTAATTTTTGATAGATATAATAAACCTTTTAAAAAGGAACCTGGAGCAACGAGGCATGAGTGGTTATCGAGAGATAAAGGAGAAGTACAAAAATATATAGATGATCCCTTATCTGGATTCATATGTCCTGCGTCTTTTTGGCTTGAAATGTTTACGGCATTTGATAAAATTTGGGATATTGAAAATGAACGCAAGATATCCGTAGATTTACCAATTCTATTTATTTCAGGTACTTTTGATTCTAATAGTAATAATACAAAGAATTTAAAACCCCTTCTAGAACGATATAGAAAAGTCGGTATAAGAGAAGTAGGAGTTAAATTTTTTGAAGAAGCACGCCATGAAATTTTTAATGAAATTAACCGCGAAGAAGTTTATAATTTTGTTTTAGATTGGCTTAATTCTCATTTGTAAAACCTTTTTTTTCTTTTTTTGTATTATTTCTTATAAATTTCAATTTGAGCTAAAGTTTTTTAATGAATATTTTATTAATATGTAAGAGAATAGATTTTAATTACGAGGTGGAAATTTGAAATCATGAGTAATGAAAATGAGAACATTAATTATAATGAAATAAATAAAGATTTAGATAATGAAAAATTACGAAATGAAATTAAACATCTAAATTCTCAAATTATAGAAAAAATAAACTCTATAAACACGATAGATACTGAATCTATCGATAAATTCCATATTATGAATATATTAAAAGATATCATAATTGCACAAAGACAAGAAATTATATGGAAACATGATGATATTAAAAAGTTAGAATTGGATGTTATTGATTTAGCACATAAAATAACTTCGTTGGGAGAACCTCATGAACAAGAAAATAAAAGAGTAGACATTGCTAAAGATTACCATAGGAAAATAGATGAGATGAATATTACCATTGAAGAATTATTAAAAAAAAATGCTGACAATCAAGAAATCATAAATAAATTGAGAGAAGAGAGCAATCCGGAATTCTGGGAAAATCAAATAAGTGAATTAAATAAAGTAATTATCGATCTAACGGATGAAAATGCATCACTTCGGAAAAACCTTAAAAATGCTGACAATACATCTAACAAGGAACAATTGGAGACAGAATTATCGGACTTAAGGCAACAAATTATAGAATTAAAAGAAGAAAATAAAAAAATAGAAGAAAAAAATAAAATGTTGAAAGCCGCCCTCCTCATGACTGTTGATACTGAGACTAAAAATTTGACAGATTCCCCTGAAACATTGACGGACGATACTGTTATAGAATTTGAAACTACTGGAGATAAAAAGGTTGCTATTCATGAAGGACCAAGCGCAGTTAAAGCATTCCAAGAAAGTTTAGAATCATCAGAACGGAGGAGGCAATGTCCAAATTGTGGTGCATCGGGAGCATTCATTCTCGAAATTGATGATAAGTCAAACATCATATATCAAGATATGGGTAACAAAATATACGGTAAAAAGTATAAATGTGGCGAGTGTAGGCATGAATGGAAATGAAATTGAATTAAAAAAAAAATCTCAAACTTTAAGTTTTTCTTTATCAAAAAAATTAGAGAAAATTATTAATTAGATTAAAATAAGTGAATTTATTCCATTTTTTATATTATCTCTATTCTAAATTGACTTAATTTTAAATGAAAATATTTAGATGGGTTATAATTGACATGAATCAAGTTATATTTGGGTCTAGATCTCTTTATAGATTTTTACAAATTTATACTGATTTTTATAAGTGTTTTGATTAGTCATAAAATTCCCATAATAGAATTATTGATTTTTTTTCTCTACAAAAAAGTATAATATTTATATTTTATTGACAATTTTGTCTTTTAATTTTTCAATATTGAATGCATATTTCTAAATTTTCGAGGGAAGAAATAATGATAAGACATTCAAAAAAGCAATTATTAGTCCTATTTGTAGTGACTTTAACAATCTTTAATTTTACTCTATATGTTGATAATAAAATTACTTTTACTAATTCTGAAAATGCCATTAAAACTTCATCTAATCTTTTAATTCAATGGAATTATACGTGGGGGGGAAGTGAAACTGATTATGGGGGTGGAATGGTCTGGGATCCGGCAGGTTACGCATATGTTTCTGGAACTACAAGAAGTTTTGGAGCGAATGAATCTGATATGTGTATAATAAAATATGGTTCTACAGGAAAGGAATGGAATCATACGTGGGGTGGAAGCGGAATTGATTATGGTAATGATGTAGCTGTCGATTCATTGGGAACTGCATATGTTGCTGGACAAATGACTAGCTTTGGAGCGCCTAATGGTGATATTAGCTTAGTAACATTTAATTTCTGGGGTAAATCAATGAATTACTCATGGGGAGGAAGTGGAAATGATTATGGGAATGGTGTAGTTTTGGACTCATCAGGTAAAGCATATGTCGCAGGATATACAGATAGTTTTGGACTGTCTAATATAAGTATATGTTTAGTTAAATTCAATTATACTGGATTTACAGGAGTGGAATGGAATAGCACGTGGGGTGGGGATGGAGTTAGCGTAGGGCTTGATGTAGCCTTAGATAATTCAGGAAATGCCTATGTTGCTGGACACACCACTTGTTTTGGAGCGAAAGAGAAAGATTTGTGCATAGTGAAATTTAACACCACGGGAGGTGTAGAATGGAATAACACGTGGGGTAGAGCTGGATGGGATATTGGGTATGGTGTGGCTGTTGATTCTAATGGCAATGCATATGTTACAGGTTCTACAGAAAATACTGAAACGGGAGATCTGGATATGTGCTTGGTGAAATTTAACACCACGGGAGGTATTGAATGGAATTATACGTGGGGTGGAGATGAACATGATAATGGATATGGTGTAGATTTGGATTCTTCAGGTAATGCATATGTGGTCGGAGAAACAACTAGTTTTGGAGCAATATATATTGATGTTTGTATAGTGAAATTTAATTCGACCGGAGTGGAATGGAATTACACCTGGAATGGAAGTGGAATGGATACTGGTAGGGATATAGCTTTGGACTCGTTTGGTAATATATATGTTTCTCTATCTACTAATAGTTTTACAATAACTAATATGGATATCGGTTTATTCAAATTTGTATTTGATACATCTGAAGATGGCTCTCAATTACCTCCAGATCTTTTACTCTATATTATAATTGGAAGCATAATTGGAATTGCTGGAATCTCAACAATTACAATGCTAGGAATAATTCGAACAAGAAACAAAAGAGTTCGAGCTTTATCTACTCCTCAATTCTTTATTAAGGATGTTGAGGTAGTTAGGGGTGGTGATTGGATGGTTGAAGCAGCTCAGAGTGTTTTTCAGTTTAAAATTAAAATTAAAAACACCTCTCACTATGTCATTTCCAACATTCAAGTCATAATATCAGCAGTGCCTCCAGGATTAGAATTATTATCAGATAAATCCTATAATTTTTCGGACTTGAGCCAAAATTCATTCGTAAGTCCCACGTTTAAATTTAAGGCAAAAGAAAGCTGTGTTGGCAATACTATTGAGAGCCTTGTATCATTTAGAGATATCGAAGGGCATATTCAGACCATTAATGTTGAACCATTCGAAATTAAATATGTATGCAATCTTTTAGTGCCCAAGCCAATAAGTAAACAAGAATATGAACAGAAAACGGCAAAAATGAGTGAAAAGAAGATTGTTCTAGATTGCGATATGTCTCCTGAAGAAATGGAACGAGAACTTTCAGATATCTTGCGGGTCAATAACTTTTACGTGCTTGATAAGACACCAGAACCGTTAGGATCTGAAATCAGGAGCTTGGAAGGGTATGCTGAGGGTAAGTATGATAAAAAGGATGTGGCTTTATCCGTGATGATGCAAAGAGTAGCCGCTCAAACCACGAAATTAATCGTCAAGGCGATGAGTGATAGAGAAGAAAAAGTAGTCGACCTTCTTAAAGATATAAACTTAAAATGTGATGACTTAAAGACCAGTAATGAGCTCATCTTGGAATATTCACAAAAGATAGAGGAGGTGCTTGATGAAATTGATGACCTCGAAGAATTTTTAATGAGAAGACTTGGTTCTTTATGGGATAGAATAAAAGATGTGTGGAAAAAGTATAAGAGCGGAGAAGTCGGGAAGCTTGAATTCATAAAATTAGGAACGGAAGTAATCGGGAAGAAGTTTATCAAGATCTTTTTAGGAAAAATTATAAAATAAATCTTTTTTTTCTTTTTTTATTCAAAATGAGATAATCTAGAGGTTATTATTAAATTTAATTTCCCATTTAGAATTTATAATCAAATTTAGCAACAAAAGAATTATTTTTCACTCAATTTTTTAAATTCTTTTAATAATTCTAATTGCTTATCAGATAATCGTGTTGGCATCAAAATGTTCGCAATAACATATTGATCTCCTCTTCCTTTACCCCTTAAATAAGAAACACCATGATTTTTAATTCTAAATTCAGTTCCAAATTGAGTTCCTGCGGGTATGTCCAATTCTTTCTGAGTAATTTTTTGATTTTTGTAATCTAATATAGGAACTGTAATTTTTCCACCTATTATAGCGGTTATAATATCAATGTCAGCCTTTGTATAAAGATCATTTCCTCTTCGAATGAAATCATTATTATCTTCCACGTCAATTCTAAGATACAAGTCTCCTGGTATGGCATTGGAGGATGGTATATGACCAGCACCTTGCATCTTTAGATGCACTCCATTTTCAACTCCAGGAGGAATGTTAACTCCCTTTATTGTCTTAGTTTCTTCAATTACTTTTCTGCCTTTACACGTCTTACATTTATTGACCACGATTTCTCCAGTACCCCGGCAATTACTACATTCTGTTTCTCGAATTATCGTTCCAAATCCTGATCGAGTCATTTTTCTCTCCCTACCAGTCCCATTACAATCTGAACACGTTGATATATTAGATTTTTCTCCATTTAAAGCTCCAGTTCCCTCACAATCATCACACGGTACAAATCTTTGAACAACTACGTCTCGCTTTAAGCCAAACATTGCTTCTTCAAAACTTAACTTTATTCGATGTTCAATATCTTGACCAACTTCTCTTCGAGGTTGAGCTCTTCTCGCTCGAGATCCAAATCCTCCAAAACCCCCTCCAAAAATATCTCCTATACCTCCAAATCCACCACCACCAAATATCGATCGAAACAATTCATCAATACCTGGTATTCCACCGCTGAAAAAATCACTCATGTCTACATCTACTCCACTGAATCCAAATTGGTCATAGTTTCGACGTTTTTGTGGGTCACTCAATACTTCATATGCTTCTTGTAACTCAATGAACTTTTCTTTGGCATTAGGGTCAGTCTTATTCATATCAGGATGAAGTTTTCTCGCCAATCGTCGATAAGCAAGTTTAATGTCTTTCTCTGTAGCGTCTTTCTGAACTCCTAATACCTCGTAATAGTCTCTCTTGTTTTTGCTACTAATAATTCATCAACCTCGTTATTACGTTTAAGAATCAATTAGAAATCATAAACTGTTAAAAATTATAAATATAAATCCTCGATATAATATATCTTTTTAGTTAATTAATCTGCTATTTAATACTTTATAATCGTTGTTTTTATAATTGTATAAAATAATTATATCATAAAATTCTTACTGATATAGAGATCTTTAAATAAAAAAATTTAAAATTGTTATTTCATAATTTTAGATAAGATAAAACCGTGTAAAATCAATTTAAAATAAAGTTTAAGATAATAAAAAAAATCATAAAAATAGAAAATGTGAAAAATTATGACTGAAAGTGGTGAAAAAAAATCAACCAGAAAAGAAAAAATCATTGGTATCGATTTAGGAACGTCCAATAGTGCTTGTGCGATATTAAATGCAATAACAAGACAACCTGAAATTATCCCTGCAGCAGAAGGGAGAACTCTTGGTGGTAAAGCCTTCCCTTCTTACGTGGCTTTTAATGAAAGCGGACAAAAAATCGTTGGTGAACCTGCTCGACGTCAGGCAGTCTCCAATCCTGAAGGAACAGTTTACGCTAT
>JBHLME010000095.1:0-17398 GCA_048938445.1 Promethearchaeota archaeon
GATTTTTCAAATTCAATCGAATTAGAGGACTTTCGATCGTTTTTATTATTCACAATGAATAGTCAAGTTCCATCTAATTTACTAGCTCAAATTGGATTCGGTAATTCTAAAGAAGTGATAAATTTACCATATAATCCCTTAGCGAAAATGCACTATCAAAAAATTAACTTGATTACCTCTGGTTCATTGATTGTTTATGTTAAATGTGATCCAATCTCAGAAGACTTCTTATTAGAAAAAGAAAATTCTCTTTTTAAGAAATTTTTAAATCCAAATGAATTTAGCCTTGCTTTTCGTGGAAATGAAAAGATTTTAATACCAAAAATAAGTGATTGTAGTTCAATTAACTCTTCAGCAAAGATAAATGTAAAGATTGATGATCTTTATCACTCTTTTCAGAGTTTTATGGCCGTAGCACAACCTAATATAGTATTTGTATTAGAAGGAGGTTCAGATAAACCAGACATAATCTTTGCGTTTAATATGATGCCTCAAATTTCCGAAATTAAATCTGAAAATGTTTTGAAAATTGATGTTTATATAGATCAAAAACATGAAACTAAGGGAAAAACATATATCAAGCGTGAAGAAGATTTTACCATTGAATTTCTAAACGATATTAAAGAATACAGCCATGCAGACCTATATAAATCCGCTTTTTCCTTGATTTTAAGAGTTAAATCATTAAAAAATCCACTTTAGTTAATTAATTTGTTTTTGTTAACTTAAACAATACACGATAAATACTTTATTTTTTTTTTTATTCATAGAAATTTTTAGGGTATTCATCCGACATTAAATCATTAATATAGGTAATTTAAATATCATTCCATCCAACATAGTTAATAACGGAATATATTAAAATAACCTTAAGAAAAGTATATAGAGATATAATTTTGGATTATTTTGTAAAAAATATCTGAGTAAATATGCAAAAAAGGTGATAGAATGAAAATTATAACAATTAATCTTCCCGAAAAATATTTGTCCGCTATACAAACTTTAAATGACTTAGGTATTTACCCTTCGAGAAGTGAGGCTATTCGAATTGCCCTTCGAGATTTTTTAAACGAGGAATTAAAAATGGACCAGGATCTTGACTTAGACACGTTTAAAGAGCTTGTAAGCAGGAATCCAGAAAGGATGAATCCAATATAATCTATAAGAATATTTATTTTTTTATCTACTTATTTTACCTTATATATACTATCTTTTTAGATTAAAATCTTCATATTTTCTTTAAATTTATTTAAAAAAATTAAAATATAAGTCTCACATGATATTAAATATCCGAAATGAGATAAAAATATGTTTTTATCAATGAAAATTGTCAAATATTTTAATAATAGTGATGTCCGACTTGATGATGCTCCAAAACCTCAAATAGAGCCCGGAGAGATCTTGGTTGAAGTAAAAAAATCAGGAATATGTGGTTCGGATGTTCTCGAGCATTATCGATTAGCCAAAATGAAGAAATTAGGAGTATCTCATTTGGTATTAGGTCATGAAATTGCTGGAGATATTGTTCAAATCGGTGAAAATGTTAAAAACTTTAGAATTGGTGATAGAGTTTTTGTATCTCATCATGTTCCATGTTTCGAATGCCATTTTTGCATTCAAGGCCATCATACAGCATGTGATTTACTCCATAATACAAATTTTGATCCTGGAGGATTTGCAGAATACATTAGGATTCCAGAAATTAATATTGAAAAGAAAGGTGTATATGTTTTAGATGAAGGAATCTCCTATGAAGAAGCTGTTTTTATTGAACCTTTGGGGTGTGTATGCCGAGCTCAAAGACAAGCAGATGTAAAAAAAGGGCAAACTGTATTAATATTAGGAAGTGGAGTTTCTGGGTTATTACATCTTCAATTAGCTAAAGTTCGAGGAGCAAGTAAGGTCATAATGACTGATATAAGTGAATTTAGATTAGAAATGGCGAAGAAATTTGGCGCAGATGCAGTTTTTTATGCAAATAGTGATTTAAATTCCTTAATTAATGATATAAATGATAAAAGAACTCCTGATATTATAATTGTCTGTACTGGTGCTTTATCTGCAGCAAAACAAGCTATAGAATGTGCAGGTCCAGGATCTAAAATAATATTCTTTGCAGTTCCAGGACCAGGGGTAAACATTGAAGTTCCTATCAATGATTATTGGAGAAATGAAGTGACAATCATGACTAGTTATGGGGCGTCCCCAATGGATCTTGATACAGCATATAATTGGATTTTAGCCAAACGAATAAATGTTATAGAGATTATAACACATAGGTTTTATTTTAGCCAAGCTCAAGAAGCATTTAAAGTGGTATGTGAAGCAGATAAATCTTTAAAGGTAATTTTAGAACCAGATCGATAAAATTCTAAAAATTTATTGTTTTACTTCTTTTAATATGATTCCTTATGAACCAAGATTCCCAAAGTATGAAGATTTCCAATAAAAAATCCTTCAATTTATGTTTAGGAAAAAAAAGATCAAGTTTTAATAGTTCATTTACAGCATTATCTTCAGAAATTTGGGGCTTTCCTAAAGATTTAAAAGCATTATCCACTTTTTCTTGATTTTCCTTTATTTTTCTTCTCATATATTCAAATGGTGTTTTATCTGGATTTTTAATAACATAAGAATGACTAGATGTTAGTATTTTTGCATTATTAAGGAAAAATGATTCAGCATGGTCTATATCCTTCAAATATTGCATTATTGAATTATGTTTAAATCCATACCACGGTCCAAATCCATCGATATTGGGTTTAGGTTGATCAAAACCTAAACAACTGATATGAAATAGTTTTTGGCTAGGAATATAAAATCCAACATGACCAAAAGAATGACCTGGGAAGTGTTTGGTTTCTACTAACAAACCATCTAAATCTAATATGCTTCCTGGTTGAAATGGATGAACTGTTTTACACTTTTCAAATCCATTATATTTGACAAACTGTTCCCCTGTCGATAAACTAACCCCTTCTAAAAATCCAAACCTTTCAAGAAGAATTTTATGATCTAATAAATGTTCATGTTCTTGTTGGGGTACATGAATTTTAACACCCAAATCTTCCCAAACATGCACGTGAGCTGAATGGTCTAAATGTGTATGGCTGCATACATAATCGGAAACAGGTCCAAAATCTTGATAAATTTGCTTAATATATTGAGGTTCCAAGTTTAAATCTAAAATTACCGTTTTATTGTTATGGCCCTTTGTAGGTTTGATTATTAGTCCATCACAGCATGTGAAAAGAGATGAAGCTTTGATTTGATGGCAAAGTAATGCATCATCAGTCAATTGAGTTAATTTAAGATTATCTATCCCGTAAAAAGACATTAAATCATAATATTTTTTTATAAAAAGTATAATATGAATAGTGTTTAATTACTTTAAAATAAAATTTTTTTAAAAAATAAAAGAAATTAAAGAAAGAACTATAATAATCCTTTCGGACCACCTTTATAAATTTCGTAGGCTTCATCAACCGTGGCATCCTCATGAACAATTGCCCTTACTGCTTGAATCATTCCTATGGGACTATCAGATTGGAATATATTGCGGCCCATATCTACTCCAACAGCACCTTTATCAATTGCGTTCTTAGACATTTCTAGCGCATCTCTTTCAGGAATCTTTTTACCTCCTGCTATGACCACTGGAACAGGAACGATTCCTGTTACTTGTTCGAAATCTTCACAATAATAAGTTTTTACCATTGTTGCACCCATTTCTGCTGCCATTCTGCTTGCCATTCCAAGATATCGTGCATCTCGTACCATTTCTCTTCCAACCGCTGTGACTGCTAATGTAGGTATACCATACTCTTGTCCCCAATTAACTAATTTGGATAAATTCAGTAAGGATTCTTTTTCATGTTCACCACCAATGAAAATAGAACATGTTAATGCGGAAACATTTAATCTTATAGCTTCATTAATAGTTACATTGATTTCTTCATTGGAAAGCTCTTTTAACATGCTAGCTCCAGCAGAGACTCTTAAAATTATTGGCTTATCTATATTTGAAGGAACACAACTTCTAAGCATTCCGCGGGTTAACATTATAGCGTCAGCATATTCATATAATGGTTCAAGACATGAGAACTGTTTCAATTGTCCAGGAATATTACCAAAATATCCATGATCAATTGCTAACATCACGCAATGACCAGATTTAGTTTGGATTATTCTGTTCAATCTATTTAAAAAGCCCCAATCACCAATTGCACTTGCCATTTTATTTCACTTTAAACTTTTCTATTTTATTACAACATTATTTTTTAATTATTAATTTTTGAATATTCTTAATTTTTTCTAGTTTTAAATTAAATCTTCACTAAATTAATTTTAATTTTTATTAAAACTTGTTGTTAAAAGGATAATTCATGATTAAAAGATTAACTACATTAATACTATAAGAAGTTTAGGAATTCTTCTACTTTAGTTTTAATTTTTCGTGAAATCCGTCTTGAAAACCTCTGATCTATAAAATTTAAAAGGAGTGTTAAGCGAGACATGTTAATACGTGGAGAGTTTAAATTTACAGAAAGAGTCTCAATTAATTCCTTTTTATAGATTTCTTTAGCATCTCCAACAATAATTTTAACCTCTTCTGCTTCAATAATGAATCTCGCAATTTCTTGCTTTATTATAAATAGTTGCTCTTTTAAATCTATCATTTCGAGGGCTTTTTGTAAAATAGATTCTTCAAATTTCAATTTCTCACTCCAAGGTGTTTGATATATCTTTTGTTGAGGATCTATCATTAGTGAAAGTCTTTTCTTTTTTTGTTTTAACTTATCAAATTCATTTTTATTGATGAAAATAATAGGATGCGTTAAATCTTTATATTTTTCTGGAAGAATATTATCTAATAATTGATTTAATGCTGTAGAGTCATCTGTTCCGTTATCATTTTTTATGATATAAACAGGATAGTTAAATATTTTTGCGTGAAACAGACAAAATACCCCATATAGACCAAAACTATTGATAATTTTATTAATAGTTAATTCTGGTGTCTTTTCTAATTCAGAATATTCTTCCTCTTTTAAAGGCATTTTCATAAGTAGGTCTATTCGTTCATATCCCCTCACGATTCCTTTTATATCAACAAATGCTATGAACTGATGATCAGGACAAACCGCTCCAAATGGAACTTGAATTTTAATAGTTCCGAAATTATTTTGCTCAAAAACAGCATCAGGAACGGAAATCTTTTTAAAGGTTTGGCAAGCTGGGCAAGTCAATTCTACATATCGAGGCATTTTTCTTTTTAAATCCTTACTATAATAAACGATAGTAGCGTAGTGTTAATTCTTTTAATACAATGAATGAAAATTCAAGAATTAAATTTTATCTATTTTTAAAAATATGAATGAAAAATTTAATTCAAAAATTGTAAATTGATCAATCAATACAAACTCAAATGTTTAAATAAATGAGATAGAATAAAAGCAATATTATACTAATTAGTAATAAATTTAAGATTTTGAAAAACATGGTGTTTTAAAAATGAAGTTAATAGAGATTGTTGGACTAGATGCGGATGATGCAAAAAAATTAGAGAAAGCTGGAATAACATCAGTTGAAGAACTTATACCTTTAACTAAAGGTCAAATAAAAAAGTTAGCAAAAGAAACGGGAATTTCAGAGAAAATACTTGACGATTGGCAAGAACATGCTGATTTAATGAGAATAGATGGTGTTACCCCTGAATATGCAAGTTTATTAAATGAGATTGGAGTGGATTCAGTAAAGGAATTTGCTCGTAGAAGTCCTAAGAGTATTCACTCTAAGATCGTTGAATATGATAACAACAATCCTGGTGTGATAAAAAAAGTACCAACCCAGAAAATAGTGGATAGCTGGATAAAAAAAGCGAAAGAATTAGCTCCACCAAAAAAACCTAAAAAACCTGAAGAACCAGATGAACCAATCATACCCATAGGTCCCGTATGGACTCCGAAAAAGCCAAAAAAGCCTGCTAAACCCGAAAAACAAAAAGAAGATTATGGTGAATATGGTCCAGATTATTGGAATGATAAATGGGTAAAGCAACCAATTATTTATACAGGGAGGGCCCTTCGTGGTGCTTCTTATAATAAGCAAATAGATGTAGATGTAAAGACATTCATTAAAAATAATGATGAGATTTTAAAACATATTATTAAAGAAGCTAAACTAAAGAAAGATACATTCAATGCAACAGCTTTAGCTTGCCAGAATTTCGTGTGTGAAATCTTGGCATATAAATTTGATGAAGAAACCTCTGATTGTGTCGAATTTTGGCAATTTCCGTTTGAATCAATACAGTCCTCAGTCGGCGATTGCGAAGATGGAGCCATATTAATTGCAGGTTTATGTATTAATGCAGGAATTCCCTCATGGCGTGTGAAATGTGTTGGCGGGGCAGTCTTGCCCGATCCTACAGCACCTGCAATTCCCGGAGAAGAACTTGGTGGTCATGGATGGACTATTTATTTAGCAGATAGAGCCGATTCAGAAAGAAATTTAGAATGGGTAATATTAGACTGGTGCTATTGTCCAGATCCAGAAATATCAGTAGAAGATAAACCCTTAGCTAGAGATGGTGGACAAGAAGGTGCATATAAGGATGTATGGTTTACATATAATGATGAATATAGCTGGGCTCCAGAGCAAGTGACAATCGCAGAAAGCAGGATTAGTAATAACAGGACGACAACTAAAGATGATGTTTTAGAAATTAAAGAATTTTTAACTGAAATGGTAAAAGATATATTCAGTAAATACAATCTTGAAGTAGATTAATTTATTTTTAATTTTTATTACTTATTTTTTTTTTTGGTTCATATACAATTATGATAATAGAAAAAATAACAATAAGACTTCCTATTAAATGAAAAATTGTAAAAATTTCTCCAAGAATAAATATGGAAAATAAAGCTGTTATAATTGGTGTAGGTGACACTAATATGGTTGCTTTTGATGCATCTAAATAAGAAAGAGTTTTATACCAAAAAAAAAGACCTATTCCATATACTAATCCCATCAAAAAATAATATAATAAATTAATTGGTTCTCTAAGTAAGAAAGGAATACTTGTGAAGAAAAACAATAAAAAAGTAGAAACTAATATAGCAGAACTAATTGCATTTCTTATGAAAACAATTTGAGTTGCTGTAGAATTATTAGGATTTAAAAGATATTTTTTTGTTAATGCATGGCTATACATCCAAAAAAAAGCTAGAATCAATAATAATAATACGCCAATATTAAATTCGATAATATTGAAAGATCCTTGAGTGACAGTGAAAATTAAACCAAATAGAAGGATTAATGAAAATATAATTTGCAGATATGATATTCTTTCTTTCATGATTAGATATCCAAATAATAATGAAAAAATTACTGTTGATTTTTGAGCTATCGATCCATTAATTGATCCTGCAAAGAAATAACCTGATGTGAATAAGATTTGACCAATCCCAAATGTCAAACCAACTTGTAGTAATATTATCTTATTTTTTTTCCATCCATTTAAAAGGGAATCTGCAGTAACATTAGATATGATGTTTCTGTTTTCATCTATTTTTATCCTTTTCCTATCGATTAACATTATGGGAAGAAATACTAATGCTTCAAATACGCAAGTCATTCCAGAAAATAAATATAATGCAGGTATTTGGTAATTCTCAGGATAAGCACTTAAATTAATTGCAATTTTCCAACCTGAAACTATGATTGGTTGAAAACCTACTAATATGGCTGCAACTACTCCAAATAATAATCCTTTTATATTTTTTTCATCATTCAAGATAATTGTAAAAAGGAGAAAACGCATAAATAATTTTAGAAAAATCAAAATTAGTACTTTTCTTCCATTTTTCATCAAGAGTGTCTTGATTTTTTAACTAAATATCATTAGCAAAGATTTTAAAATATTAATTCGCATAAATGTTTTAAAAAGAAGTTCTTATGGATGTGAAATAATATTTCTAAAAATCATGCGATCTATACTGAAAACCTCACAAAAACATTTGGAAAGATCATAGCTGTTAATAATCTTAATTTGAAAATTCCTAATGGAAAAACTTATGGCCTTTTAGGACCAAATGGTGCGGGAAAAACGACAACAGTAAGGATGTTAAATGCTATAATTTCTCCTACCTCAGGTTCAGCTAGAGTTGGTGGATTTGATATAATAACTCAAAAAACAGATGTAAAAATGATATGTGGCTTTTTACCAGAATCACCCGGATTATATCAAAAATTAACCGCGAAGGAATTTTTGGAATTTATTGGTGAATTATACTACATTCCTAAAGAATTGCTTTCTTCGCGTATAGAAGAATTAATAGAATTATTCGATTTAGAAGGAAGAGAAAACGATCTTTTAGAGGGGTATTCACGGGGAATGAAACAAAAAGTTTGTCTCTGTTCTGCCTTAATTCAGGATCCAAAAATAATCTTTTTAGATGAACCTACTTCTAATTTAGATCCTGCCGCCACTAGAATGGTGAAAGATCTAATCATAGAACTTGCTAAAAAAGCAGATAAAACCATATTTATATGTACCCATTTACTAGATGCTGCAGAAGAATTATGTGACATGATTGGCATTATTGATAAGGGAATTCTTAAAACTGAAGGAACTCCTCAAGAAATTATTAATTCTGTGGGAACTCCTGATTTAGAAAGTGCATACTTAAAAATAATGAATGTCTCCAAGATTGACGATCTTTTGGCTTGGAGAGACTCAAATCAAAATAAAAATCTTATAAAAAGTTAAAATAGGCTTAAAACATGAGTCTTTGGATGGTTATTGCTAAAAATGAAATTAAACGTGGAACTAGTCGTTTCCGTGGTCATAGAATGTTATTTTTTGTGATTGTTTATGCTCTTTTAATATTTTGGGCGTTTATTCTCATCCCTTTTCTATTTAATTTATTCATACCGGCATATTTTGCCATAATTCCTGGTATAAATCTTGCTATAGGCACTGGAATTGAATATTTAATGATGATAATTTTTCTTATGTTCATGATGTATCCATTAAATAACGTATTTCGTAAGACAGAAATAGGTTTTAAAGAAATTCTATTAGCATCTCCCGCGACTGCAGGTGATATCTTTTTAGGAGAATTTTTAGGCAAATTTTTCATATATTCAGTAGGAATCCTAATTTTTTCCCCTATAGTTGTTGGTTTGGTTGGTTCTTTAACAAGATTAACTATAATTGAATATGCAATTATCTATTGTTGCATCGCGGGTCATATAATGTTAGCAACATTATTCGGTAATATACTTGCTTCCTTGTTAGAGCATAAAATAGCAAAAAATCCAAAGTTTAGAGATTTAGGGAAAGTATTCATGTTTATAATTGCTATAGCAATGGTGGTTATTATATACTCTGTTACTTTTTTTTTTGATTATATCTATAAAAATCCTCAATTGAAGAATTGGTTAATGTTATATCCTTCTCTCTGGTTTTCGAATATTATATTATTTATAATAAATCCTGAACTTATAATGTATTATTTCTTAAGTATAATTTGGTCAAATGTTTTACTGGTTATATTTGTGCCCCTCTTAATTTTTTACATTGCTTATAAAAAAGCAGATTCTTTTTTTACACTGGAAGGTGGAATTGAAAAAATGACAACGATCGTAGAAAAAGAATTTTTTTTCTATACGTTCATCAGAAAAATTTTTCCAAATAAATGGGAAACACTTGTGGTATCTCAATTGAAAGAGTTTTTCAGGAAAAAGGAAAATATAATGAAAATGGTATATGATGTTGGTATAATTTGCTTTATGGGATTAATTTATTCTATTACTTATCCAGGGGCTTTCGATACTATTAGCAAGCAATTATTCAGTGTAATAGTAATTCTAATGTCAGGTGTCATGTATAGCATTATGATAGGAAATTATATTTTTGTAGGAAGTAAGGACTTGTTATGGGTGTATAAAAGATCGCCCCGGGGGGTAAAAACTTTAATATTTTCCTATATTTTAGCAATGCTAATTCCTAATTTAATTATTGATGTAGTATTTACTATCTATTTTGCGATTATTTATCAATATACACTTTTTATGATAATTTTCTTCTTTATTGCTTATTTAATCAATTGTTTGATAATGCTCATTCAAGTCTCTGGAGTTCAAAGTCTAAATCCTTCATTTGAGGAGAAGGGAAAAGAAATGGGGATCAATATTATTATACAAATGATTGTAAATTTAGGACTAATATTCCTTAGTTTCTTTTTCTTTGATTTCTTTATTTCGTTGGCACCTACGGAAGAATTAATATCAGTGTTTTTTATCATACCTATATTCTTAATTTCAATTAGTTTTTCCATTCCTCTAATGTATCTTGGTATTAGAAAGTTAAGTAGGATTGAATAGTTATCCTATTATCTAAAAGTCAAATATAAAAAATGTTTTTAATTGATGATTTTAAATCAATATTGGGTATTAAATAATATAGTTGGAGATTTAAAAATGTCAAAATTGGATTTAAGTTTGGTTGGTAAAAAAGAAAAAAAGGGAGAATTTAAATACGACTGGAAAGATGTTGTACTTTATGCTGTAGGTATTGGGGCTCAAGCTAATGAATTACAATTTATTTATGAAAATGCTCCTGGAGGTTTGCAAGTATTTCCTAGCTTTGCAACTATCATAGCTCAAGAGGCTCTTATATTTCCTGGAAATATCGATTTTTCCCGTTATTTACATGGTGAAATGCTAATAAGATTATATCATCCATTTCCTAAAAAAGGGGCCATAATGAGGGAAAGTGAGATTACTAACATTTATGACAAGGGTAAAGGTGCCGTAATCATTACGAAAACCTCTGGTTATTTAAAAAATGGAACTCATGTATATGATGCGGATTATACTCATTTTTATGTTGGAGCAGGGGGATTTGGGGGAGATCCAGGCCCAAAAAATGAACCCTTGACTCCTCCAGAGGGTATAGAACCAGATTTTAGCATCACCTACAAGACAGCGGAGAATCAAGCAGTGATATATCGACTTAGTGGTGATACAAATCCCTTACATGTGGATCCTAAGTTTGCAAAGATGGGTGGACAAACAAAACCCATTCTTCATGGTTTATGTACTTATGGATTTGCTACAAGGGCAATTCTTTACGGAGCCTGTGAAGGTAATGTATCTCGTTTTAAAGAATTTAATGCTCGATTTACAAATGTAGTGTATCCCGGAGATAATCTCACCACTGAAGGTTGGAAATTTAATGATAAATATATAATTCAAGTTCGAACAGAGAAATCCGTAGTGCTCGGAAATGCTTATGCTATTATAGAATAAAGATAAAAATTAAATAATTCAAAGCTTTTTAAGAAATATTATGGTACTAGTTAAAGTAGAAATTATTAAAGGGAAAACCAAGGAATATAAAAATGCACTTTTGAATGGAATTCATGAAGCTTTAGTGAATGCTTTAAAAATTCCAGATAATGAAAGAACGCAGAGATTATATGAACTTGAACCAGATAATTTTGAAATTATGACCAATAAGACAGAGTTATATACATTAATAGAAATAACCATGTTTCAAGGAAGGAGTGATAATGCTAAAAAACACCTTTTTAATGAAATTGTAGATAATTTAGCTAAATCCCCAGGAATCAATGGAAATGATATTATAATCGTTATTTATGAACCTCCTTTAAAAAATTGGGGTATTAGAGGCGGTAAACCTGCAAGTGAAGTAGATCTAGGATTTAAAATTGATATATAAACAATTAATAGAATAAATATATTATTGATAGATGTTAACTCTTGCTGGATAGAAAATGGTTTCTCGATAAAATTCATTATTTTCTAAGTAATGATGAAGCAAATAGAATGACGGACATTGATGGATCCCTATTTTGGGAACCTGATGTTTTGTTAGGATTTGTTTCTGGAGATGATCCGATTTTTGAGAAATATAAAGAAATTATAGCTCCGGAACATCTCACTCCCACAGAGGCTTATTCTAAATATTGCGAAAAAAATGGTATTTCAACAATTTCAGATAATCTCTCAGTTGTAGCTTTTATTCTACCAATGAATCAGAAAACTAAAAAAGAAAATTTAAAATATTCTAAAGAATGGCCTTCCGAAAGATGGGCCCAAACGAGACTTAATGGTGAAAAATGCAATAAAGCACTTCAAGGATATTTACTTCAAGAATTAAAAAAGGAGGGAATAAATGGAGTAGCTCCCATGAGTGAAAATTATTTATTTAAAATCTATGATTTCAAATATTCCACCTGGAGCCATAGGCATATGTGCTTTGCTGCGGGATTGGGCTCTTTCGGTCTTTCAGATGGATTCATCAACGAAAAAGGTAAAGCAATGAGGTGTGGAAGCATTGTTATAGACTATAAACTACCATCTGATGCAGGGAATCGACCACCTGACACGGAACCATATAAGTATTGCACAAAATGTGGAAAATGTATTGAAAGATGCCCTGTAAAAGCAATATCTTTTAAGGAAGGTCACGATAAAGTTAAATGTAAGGAAATGGTCATGAGTACTATCCCATATATTAATAAAAATTATCACATTCCAATTTATTCATGTGGGCTTTGTCAAGTAGGTGTTCCATGTGAAAATGGTATTCCTGTAGAAAATAAGTAGCTAAATTGAAAAAAATGCTTTAAATTCCTTGTTTTGCCCTTTCAAGGCATTTTCTTGATTGTTTATATTTTCTTAATTCTTTTAGGGCAAGACTGCGATTAAACCATAGTTTGGAGTTATTTGAATCTAGGTCAAGTGCTTCCTTGAAGCATTCATCAGCTTCTTTATATTTTTCAAGCTGTAGAAGTGTGAGTCCCCTACCATTAAGAGCCTCAACGGATTGAGGATTTAATTGAAGAGCTTTATAATAACTTTGCAATGCATTGTTATATAACCCTTGTTTAGATAAAGATATACCACGTGCGACCCATACTGATGATATATTTGGATTAACTCTTAAAGCCTCATCAAAATATTTTACTGCTTTCGCAAACTTATTTTCCTCAATCAAACGTTCACCTTTCAAGGTCCAAGTCATTGCTTCCCGTAAAGTCATGTTTATAACCTTTCTTTAAAATAACTATATTCTTCAATAACTCCTGTTATTAATATTAATTTTTATTCTTAATTTGATATAATTGAATCTGTAATTATTTAATTGTATTAGAAATAATCATTTTATTATGATCAATCCATTTAGGATGTTTCTTTATCAAGAATTTCTTTCTTGAGATTATTTAATTCGACTGCTTTGTAATTCTTTGCTATTTTAAATTGAGGATTTATTTTTAATGCTTCATCAAAACATTTTATAGCATCTTCGTGTTTGTTAAGTTTAGCAAGTGCTACTCCTTTTGCCGTCCAGACATCTTCAGTATTTGGATTTAAAGATAAAGCTTCATTAAAACTTAATATTGCTTCTTCATGTTTATTCAATTTTGCTAAAGCAAGTCCCTTATTACACCATATTTTATAATCCGTAGGATTAAGAAAGATAGCCTCTTCATAACATTCTATTGCTTTTTTAAGTCCATCAGCCCTCCCACTTGCGGCATGTGCTACACCTTTAGCTGCAAATGATGAAACAATCCTGGGGTTTATTTCGATAGCCTTGTCAAAACAATATATCGCCTCCTCATGATCTAGGAGTCTTAAAAGAGCAAGTCCCTTATTATACCATGCATGAGCAAATTTATCATCAATGCTTAATGCTTCATTAAGATCAACTATAGCTTCATTATATTGCCTATTATCAATGTGTTCAAGTCCTCTATTATATGAAGTATAGAGTTCTTGAGGGTGAGTTTCAAGAGTGATATCATGTTCTTTTATGGGCTCGATCTTCATTTCCTCCCTAATCACAATCTCACCTTCTATTTCTTCTTCTATTATTTCATCTTCTAGTGATTGTTTACTTACAGGTTCTTCTTCCTCGATGGATGTAATAGGTTTTTGATCCGCTTTAAGCTTCGCCAATAAGCTATCATTTAATTCTTTTGCTTCTTGAAAACTAGGATTTATCTTCAATGTCTCTTCATAACATTCGATCGCTTCCTCATATTTTCCTATCTCGTTAAGGGCAACTCCCTTATTAAACCAAGCAAAAGCATTTTTAGGATCAATTTGTAATGCAACACTTTCACTTTTAATTGCTTCTTCAAATCTAGTTAAGTTTAAAAGTGCTGCACCTCTGTTGCTCCAAGCTCTAGAGTCCTTGGGATTTTTATTAATGACTTTATCAAAAAATTTCACTGCTTTTTTAAAATCTCCGTTTTCAAATGCAGAATTACCTTTATCAAATAATTTTTCCAGTTCTTTTAAGCTCATGATAATCTATATGACTCTTTTATAAATGATATAATAAATTTGTTTCATTAAAATATTAGAATAAAATGAAAAATTATGGGATCAATTGGATAAATATTATTTTTTTTTATTATTAAATCTTTTATCTTCCTGAGTGAATTTTGCATATTAGTACACATGAATATGTTTTTTTATTAAGGTGTAGAGCAAGAAACTTATTTTAAAACAGATCATATATATTATTAATGTCGAGAAAATTTTCTAAAAAACCTCTAAGAGGGATGAAAGATTTTTTCCCATCAGACTTACGAGAAGTTCAATGGGTTGAAGGAATTGTAAGGGATGTTGCAGATCTTTATTGCTATGAAGAATTTGACACTCCCTTATTAGAACCTATAGAGATCTTTGCAGCAAAATCATCTGAAGAATTAGTCAATGAACAATCATTTGTTGTTGAAAAAAAAAAAGATGAGCGACTTATACTTAGACCTGAAATCACTCCTTCATTAGCACGTATGGTTGCTAGTAAATTGCAAGAATTTAAGAAACCGCTTAGATGGTTTTCGATTCCAATATGCTATAGATATGAGCGTCCGCAACGTGGTAGGATGAGGAGTTTTCGTCAGATTAATTTCGATATTCTCGGAGAAGATAATCTTCATGCTGAACTCGAAATGTTCAATATCATTATAGATATTTTAACTAGTTTTGGAGCAACATCCAAACAATTCCAGATTTATTATAACAATAGACGGTTTATAGATGCTATATGTGATTTAGTCCTGAAGATTCCTGATGATAAAATGCCACTTGTGTATAAGGTCATTGATAAATCTGAAAAAATGGATGATAAAGAATTTGAAAATTATGTTTCAGAATCATTTCAAGAGGATTTCATCACGCAAGGTATCTTGAAATTAAAGAATAGTAAGAATTTGGAGGATTTATTAAGTAATTTCAAAGATTTAGATGATGGATTTTATGAAACTAAAGGATATAAAGAAATAAAGAAATTGGAAGACCTCATTGCAATTAATAATATTTCTGATTATTGTTCTTTTTCTTCTAGTGTAGTACGTGGATTAGATTATTATACTGGTACTGTTT
Organism: Promethearchaeota archaeon; assembly: GCA_048938445.1. Taxonomy (GTDB): domain Archaea; phylum Asgardarchaeota; class Lokiarchaeia; order Sigyniarchaeales; family SOKP01; genus FT1-020. Next base: position 15,436 of record JBHLME010000095.1, read on the forward strand.
TTGAAGTATTTGATACCGGAACAGAAAACATCCGTGCTATTTCAGGAGGTGGAAGGTATGATGATTTACTTTCATTATTTTCTGATGATAAATTATCTGGTGTTGGTTTTGGAATGGGTGTATTGATGCTCTCTCTCTTTTTGAAAACATATGATCTCATTCCAGAATATGCCGGGAATAAGGATTATACTGATGTGATCTATCTGATTCCAATAAACGAAAGTGTAGCTCCTTATGCAAATAAGGTTGCTAAAATCATCAGAGAAGAGGATTTACCATGCCTCGTGGATTATAAATTTAAAAACTTGAAAACCCAATTGAAAAAAGCAAGTGATCTTGGGGTACTAATCGTTTTGATTTTTGGACCTAAAGAAATGGATAAGAATCAGATAACATTGAAAAATATGAAGACAGAAGAACAAAAAACCGTTGAGACTGATAACATTATAGATGAAATTTTCGAATTAATTGACGATTTTGGAGATACAATTCCAGATGAGTAAGATATTTTATTTAAAAAATGATAAAAATTCAATTTATACGAGTTAGGTGTGATAGAAATTATGCTATGGGCTGAAGAGAAAGAAAAACTAGGTAAAGAGATATTGGAATTATTATACGACGCAAACATGATAGATACATGGTATAAATCAAGGCCTGAAGGGTGGATTTTATTTTCAGGTTTATGGAGCCCTTTATATATTAATTTGAGGCATCTTGGAAGTTTTCCTTCAATCTTAAAAAAAATTGGATATGCTTTAGGACGATTAATTCAAGAAGAATGTAATAACATTGACTTGTTAATAGGAATAGCATCTGCAGGCGTTCCAATTGCCACGGCAATTTCATTAGAGAATGACATTCCAATGAGTTATACAAGGAAATTGGAAGGAGTTAAAACTTTAGAAGATTTTCAAGAAAAAATATCTGAATATGGTCAGCACAACCTAGTTGAGGGAATTATTAAAGAAGGAGATAATGTTGCATTAGTAGATGATTTAGTTACAAAATTAGGCAGTAAACTAATTGCACTCGAACAACTCAAAACTGAAGCCTCAAAAAGAAATATTAATATTACTTGTAAAAACATCATTGTGATTTTAGATCGAGAGCAAGGTGCTAAAGAACTGGCTAAAAAAAATGGTCTTGTTCTCTCATCGTTAATTCCGTTTAATTCAAAAGGGATTCATTGGTTAAAAGATAAATTCTCTGATATTGAAAATCAAATAATAAATGATTATCTTATCAATACAGAAAAATATCAAGATATTGAAACACGAGAAGAATTAAAAAGTCTAAGCATTAAGAATTAAGTATATTTCATTTATAAGAATTTTTTTTTTGAATTAAATGAGTTAACCAATAAAATTTTCGACTTAGATTTGGAATTTCATTCCATTTTCTAAAATCATTCTAATCATTTATAATCAGGATTATATTTCCTTAATTCATTTTCTATGATTTCTTTTACTTTTATTACAGTAAATTCTCGGAGTTCTTCACTAGTAATTTTTTTTTCTTCACTTGGAATCAAAGGTTCAGTAATATCATAACGTAATTTAAGATCAGCTTCTATTTTGGCCACTCCAAAAACAAGAGAAAAAATAAAATAGACAAGTGGTTCAATTTTTGGCATTTTAAGCTTATTTTTTTCTAAAACCTCATTTATCCTTTTAAATCCAGATTCAAATAAATTAAAACGCTTATAATTTTTCTCTAATGGACCAATTTTGCGGGATTTTGGTGCATTAATTAAGAACATCATTTTAAATCTATTATAATCAGATGCAGCAAATTCTAAGAAGAATTCAACCCAATTTAAAAAAAATTGAATTACATTACTCTCATATTTGTCATATAGCTTTTGTAAACCATCTTGATATTGGCTAAAATAGCGTTTTCTAATTCCAATCCATAACTCTCTCTTACTTGAAAAATAGTTATACATGAATGCTTCGGACAT
>JBHLME010000221.1:0-4214 GCA_048938445.1 Promethearchaeota archaeon
ATGATCTAAAGGATGATCAGTACTTAGATTTTTATGAAGATGAAGAGATTCCAGAATCCCTTCAAAAATCCGAAGAATCATATGAAAAATTAAGAAAATGTATTGATAAGCTATATGAAAAGCAAGAAAAAGGTAAAAAAATTTCTATGTAGAGTTTAAATAATTGAAATTGGATGTAAAATAGATGCTTATTGGATTCTTCTACTCATTTCTAAATGAGCCCTTTGAAGATATTTTAAATGGTCTTGAGGCTTTTTGTGTAGCTTTTAATCAATTTGCTGTAATTTTTTTCGGATTTATGAAATATATTTTAGTCTTTATCCTAATTATCTTAGCGTTTTCGACACTTACAAAACTCCGTGGGCATTATATACAAGAAAGAATGAGAATGGGTGATCTTGGTCCAAATAGCATAAATCAATTCAAAAAACCTCGTCTTATTTTAGGAACAGTCTATATTGTGTTAGCTTTTGGGATTCTCTTTAATTATTTAACAATATTTTTAATGTGGTTATTAGATCCTTTACCTGATAGGCTGGTTTTTACTTTTATCAATTTTACTGGAATAATTGATCCTCTTATGCTTAATAGAATTATGGATATTAGTACCTCGATTTATCCACATGAACAGACAATTTATTATTGTATCGCTATTGGATCGTTTGCTGCGATTGTGGATATTGTAATTGCTGTATGGACTTTAGTAGATAGATTACCAAGTAATCCAAAAATATCATTTTCACTGCTAATAAGTGGTGTTACTGCAGGAATTCTATTAGGATTTACAACCTGTCTCCCTTTCTTTTTGTAATTAAATTCAACTTAAAATAGTTATAAAAAAAATGGATTTATTCGTATTTTACATTTGATTTGATTAAGAAGTGCCAATTATTTTTTGATTAAGTTGCTCTCTAAGGTCTCTTACAGAATCTATAAAGTCTTGTTTAGCTTTATCAATACTTTCTGGAGATACTTCTGGAATCTTAAATTTCTTAATATATTTAGTAGAATACTTTTTAATCTCAATAACATTTCTATTTGGACATACATTATATTCCTGCCAAGCCCACCTTTCATGTTGGAAATCATTTTTTATGAACTCACTAAGATAAACAAATATATGTTTATCTTGAGTTATCTGATATTCTATTTTCCAACCTCTATTCATTTCGATGGTTCCAATAGAACTAGAGCTGGGTTTATTGACATTATACATTATTGGATTTGATACATACAATTTATTAATTAATTCTTCTTTAAAATATACTGGTGTATTGAAAGGGTTTATATAGGCGGGTATATTAATCGCACCTTCTTTTGCGTTAATCTTAATATAATTTCCATCGATATCTCGAGCATCTACACAAATTAGTAACGGTCTTCCACTGAAAGCTACAACAAACATCATAGCCCATACTATAATGGGAGTTAAAACAATTAAAATCATAAGTTCCACACCAAATAGTATCAATGAATGATGAATGATGTATAGAATTGAAGCAATAACTGTAGCTATAAACGCTGTCCAATTTCTTTCTCCTTTACTTTTAGATTTCATTTCTGATATCCAGATAAACACAACTGTTAATCCTGACATTAATCCAATTATACCCCACACCCAAGAAAAGAGGAAAACATTAATCGGATCAGCTTTCATCAATTCTTTCAAATAAGTAAAGGCGGCACCCCCAGTAGCAAAAAATGCAATGATATATCCAGGAGTTAATTTTTCTAAAGTTTCAATTTCTAAAGGCATTTATATCACATAAAGGATTTCGGGTTTTGAACTTAATTTATCTTTATTTTTAAACTTTTACTTTTTTGTAAGTATAAATGAATTTTTGCAGCAAGATTTAAATTAAACCAAAGTTTTATTAATTTTACATTTTAGTCCAATATTATCATTATAAAAATTAGATGTAAATGATTATGTCCTTTAGCGAATTATACGATTTATCAAAAAGTATTGGTTTGATTAATGCTTTAAAAAGTAAATTGATGATGCAAAAAGATCCAGCCGCAGCGAAATTGGTGACTGCTCTATCAGAGATTTATAAAAACTTCTCTTTCTTAGACAAAACTTTAAATGATTATGTATCAATTTGGTTTAATGAAACCGACAACATTAACATCGAAAGGAATAGAAGAATCTTAATTGGATTATTACCAGGAAGCATTGAAATAAAAATGGAGGATTCTAAAGGCAGTTGCTATACAATTCAAAATATTTACAACAGATACCTATCTCCTTGGTTCCAAAGAGTTCTTGAAACTAAAGAATACAAACTAATGGAACAATTATTTAGGAAATTTGAGGAATTTGATGGGATTATGGTTGAGGGAGTTAAAAAAGTCGCACAGCTACTCACAGCTTATTCACAAGAGGTTATGAATTTAGTCACACAAAATAAGTTTGATGAAGCTAATGAATTAATAGAAAAAAATAGATTTAAGCTACTTCCAGATCATAAAAATATCGTTGATGCAATGAAAACACTATTTTCTCTTAAATCAGAGTTTATTAAAATATCAGGAGCTGTATAAAAAATTCAGCCTGGGAATCGACAAGAAGTTTCAAATTTAAGACCTGATTCGATTTAAAAACCAGAATAATTTTATGAAAGGTTTAGGAGATATATTGAAAAAATTTATAAAAAGCAGTTAGGAAGAAAAAATATTTCTACCTAAACTTTAATGATAAGAAATTAGGGAGATGTTTAAAGTATTTTTCAATAATTTTCTCACACTAATGAAGAACTTAAAAGTTTTAACTATTTTTAAATAGGTACGTAAATGTTAAATATATTGTTTTCATCATGTTAAATTAATCCAATAAATTTGAGTTTCTCCAATTTTATAATTAGAAATCCAATTATGAAATTGTTTATATTTAAACAGAAATAAGGATTCCTAAGTTGAGAGTATTTAGGTATGTAAAGGTAGTTATTAATGCTATAATAAAAGAAGATCTATCCTACATCCAAAAATCATTAGAGATCTCTGAAATTTTAACCATAAATAAGAGATTTTCACTAATTTTTCTCAAGTAAATTGGAGGATCCAATAAAATAAGAGTAATTAAATTACATAATAGTTCAAAAATTTTCTACTATAATTTTTAAACAGTTTTGGGGTGAAATAAAATATTAAGAAATAGTCTACAACCAATAAAAAATTCTATATCCTCATTAAATGGTATTATTCGAGATAAAACAAAATTAGAACCTGTTTTTGGGGCTAATTTAACGTTAATATATAGATTAAAAAATCAAAAACCAAAGTGTATTGATACTACCCAGACTCTAGATGATGGGAGTTTTGAATTTAACTTAAAAAATTTGACGAAAGATCAACTTGAAACCTTAGAGAATAACGATGCAAATCTAATAATTGAAATTTCTGATGATATGAATAAAAAGATTGAGGAAATTAAAATTGTTGGAAAACCATCCTTACAAAGAAAAGTGATTTTGATTGATTTCAAAAAAATTGAATACAATAATGCTAATTGGAGAAAATTGGCAAAAATCATAAAGGGAGAGGAAATAAAAACTATAGGGGAGCTGGCTCAATTATTATCATCTCCGACAAAGCCTTCAATTTCAAAATTACATTTAAAAACACGTAAATTGTTTTTAGAAGAGATTGAGCTGTCTTTTTTAGATAAAACTGGAGAAATTCGAAAGCAAATTGATGAAAATGAAATACGTATGGCGAATTTGAATAATTTTACAAAAAGAAAAGTAATTTTGGATTCTATTAAACTAAAAAAAATTGATGATAAACAAAAAGAAAAACTTGTAAACCAGCTTAATACAGCAATCTCACTTTCACTGAGATGGAGAAAAATTCATAATGTTACCGATCCAATAGCAGATTTAGATAATATAAGAGAGATAATTCAACCATTTACTATTAAGGAAATTGCAAGCTCAGTTAAATCTTCCAGGAAGTTATTTGATGATTTAAAAGCTAATTTTAAAAATCCGAGAGAAATAACAAAAACAAAATTAAAGGATCTTAAAAATATTCTAAGCATAAGTGATGGCGAAGCTGAACTCTTAAGAAGCCAACCACGGCAGTTCCGACTGTGTGACTTGTAGATTACTTGAGTGACAAATGCCAAAGGAACGCTTACAAAAAATTCTCGCTCGGGCCGGGCTGGGGTCCCGGCGGGCTTGTGAGGAGCTGATCGCGGCTGGACGCGTCTACGT